>JAFTMP010000161.1 GCA_017452335.1 Clostridia bacterium | reverse complement strand
GCATTCATGCTCAAAAGAGCCTCAGATCAAATCTTTGTAATTCTGATCACTGTGCCGTTTAATGCATCTACAAGTGCCGCATATTCGATATCATCAATTTCAAAACGAAACAAATACGTCATCGGGAAATTGCTTACCGTATGATCGTTGAATTCCTGCTTTAGCAAGGTTGCCTTTTCTGCTTCGCTGCCCAGTTGATCGCATACAAAGCTCCAAGCCTCTTCTGCCGTAAAATTGGGTTCGTTAACACCTTCGGACGGTATACCCCCGGTAAATGCATCGACATATACAATATACACCGCAGAATGTGTGCGCACGTCAATCAGATAGCAGATTGTCCCGCGGCTTGCTACAAGCTCAATCGTAGGCTCGCAGACAAGATCGTCCGCAGAGACCTTGCGCCAGTTTAAAGCAATTTCAAGCGCTTTTTCTTTTCCAATATAGATGCTCTCATCCTTTGGATCCTCTGCCGTTTGATTCATCACCGCATTCAATTCAGTAACGGTCAGCTCTGCGTAATCGGCAAAATCACTGCCGGGATTCATGTTCACAATGGTTCTGATCAGTTTCGCCTTTCCCAAGGTCATTTTGTATTGGGATGCAAGATCTGAAAGCTCTTGATCATCAGCGGATACAGTCTGACTGATCACAGAACCATTGATGCTCTCCGTGTCAAACAAAATGGAGATCTTTTCGGAAAGTTTCTCCTTAATGGCATTGCCGTCCGTTTCATCCTTGCTGTCTACGCTGAGCAAAACGGTGTTGGTCTTTTCGTTAAGATACCCCTTTTGTAGCATGGAACCCACAAGGGCATTGACAGTCAGCTCCAAACTGGTACCTTCAAGCGCCATATCGCCCATAACGATCTATGCGTCCTTGTTAAGAGCACTGACCTTCAGCACCCGCTCTTCCTTGTCAGCAGTGATTTCAATACTGGGATTGATATCAAGGGTAACGGTGGTGACAACTGCTTGGTTTTCTGCGGGTGCCGTTGTGGGTGGGGGAACGGGATCGGAATGTGCGGGGGACGGTTGCTTCAAAAAAGCATAATATCCCGCAAAGCATCCCAGAACCATGGCAAGACAAACAGCACTTGCCAAAAGGCACTTATAAATTCTTGTTGAATTCTTTTTCATCGCAATGATCCTTCCTTTCTTGTTGTGAACGTGCACAGGCTGAGTTTTGGCATAAACCTTGCTTTTGACAGAAGCAAGCATCTCATGCTGCAGTTCGGCAGCTTCCATCTGCTCCGAAAGCAGATCAAGCTCACTTGGCGTTGCTTCATCAAATACATCGTATAGTGTTTTTTTCATACCCGATTGCCTCCGAACTTTTTTCGTAATTTAGAGAGGGCTCTGTGTGTGCGTGTATCCACATTGGAAACTGTAAGTTTTAGTGCATCAGCAATCTCCTTTGAGGATTGATTGAAATAATATTTTCGGACGATGATGCTCGAATCGGGCTCTCCAAGCGCTTTGACCGCCAACAACACCTCTTTGCGAAGTTCTTTTTCGGCAAGCACGCTGTCAACAGATGTGTCGTCGGGCAATTGAAGAAAACATTCCTCATCATCAATCGAAACATCTCCCCGTTGTCTTTCACGCTTTCGGGCAACATCGACTGCATGGTAGCGCGCCAGAACGCAGAGATAAGATTTTATGCTTGATACCCGGGGGTCATATCTGGAAAGGTCGGCGTAAAACTCGCTGAAAACATCTGCCATACAGTCCTCAATATCAGATGAAACGTAGTAAGACTCCGAAAGTTTGCCTTTGATCACCGCATAAACAAGACCTGCATAGAGGTTCATCAACTGCTCCAGCCCTGCGTTTGGGTCTTCTTCCAGCAATCGCAACAGCTTACGGTCTTCCATAGTCTCACCTCTCTTTTGAATCGATTCGCTATTAAATTCGTAAGAAAACAAGAAATCTTACATCTTTGTGCCTTTATATTTTACAATTTTTCATAATAGGATTTCAAATTTTGAAAAATTATTGATATCTAACCATAAAATCTGCCGATGAGAAGTCGAAAGACTTCTCATCGGCAGATTTTATCTTTTCTTATAAATCACAAGCTCAGAAATTATGCTCCTCCACCCTCTTTTGCGCAAGCGCCAGTAGCTCCCTTTCGGCAGTCACTTCGTTTTTGTAAGGGTATGTTGCGGCGGTCTTTTCAAAGAGTGCCTTCCACTTTTTCGCCTCGGCAGTATCATTTTTAACGATCAAAGCATACGCGTATAGCGTTCTTGAAACAGTCAGCGTGCTCTTCATCATCAATGCAGTCTTTTGAAGCTCCTTGGTGTAAAGCGATGAAATCACCTCTTGGCGGTTTTCTCCGATCAGCTCCACATAAAGGCGGTCAAAGCCCAGCATGCTTCGATGTAAGCCCACAATGCCGCTCTCGATCTGCAACAAATGCGCCATCAGATTTTCCGCCTCTTCAAAGCGGTGCTCATCCATCAAACGGTTGGCAATATACACCCCTTCTGCCGCACGCATGCTGTTTTTCATTGCCTCATCCTCGGGCAAAACAAACCATTCATCGGGCATATCCTTTAGTCTTTGACCTTCCAGCAGGCGCTGGGTGATCTTTAATTGCAAATCAAAGGCACGCAGGGTGTCCTTATTTCGAGTAGCAGCCCAGACGTTGTAGCCGTCATTGTCCACCATTTGCGAACGTATGGGCAAACCATTGATCATCGCAGCCAACCATCCCGCAAGCACTGCCACCAACGGGACGGTAGCAAGAACAAACGGAACATCCCAAGCCACCGCGAAAATAAACAGAATAAACAAAGGAAAACTCGTAAACAGATTGAGTAACACACCGCCCAAATTATAAAGGATCACGCCTCCTTTGCCCACAGGCTTTTCGGGGGAGCGCATCAAGCACTGACCTGCCGTACCTGCCACGCTATAGCGCTTGAAACGAAGCTTGCCCTTCTCTTTGATGAGGGTCAAGTTGAACACCCGAAAGGATCCAAAGCGATAGCCTGCAAGCAGACCAAAGAGCAGATGTCCTGCCTCATGAACAACCAGTTGCACAATATACGTCCCATAAAAAAACAGAAGGGTACCAATGAGCCACAGATTCCGCTGCAACGTTGAATACTCCGCGGGGCACTTTCGTACGATCCAAACGGAGAGTATCAGTCCAACCACACCGCCCAGCCCTGTCATTATCAGCGTGGATCGTATTGTTTGCCTTTTGATCCTTTTTTCATTGATATTCATTATTACACCCCTTCTTCTTTTTTGATCGTTCCCGGCAATGCCTTCCAAAAGCCTCACGCCATGATCTTGGCAATTGCCAAATCCAGCCGCTCCTGCTCCTCGGGCGTGTAGCTGCGCCCATAGAAGGTTTTATTGTTTGCAACCAATTCTTCAAAGGTTACCGGCTCAAAATTGTTGATGTCCACGCCTGCATTAAACTGGCAGTGCACCTGCGGAAAAAGGCGCGCCGCAAGACTGGTATCTCTGGCGTTGTGAATGTGTCCGCAGATGGAAAAGGTCTGCCCGAAATAGTGGCTTCTGTTCCATGCAAGCTGGGGAAAATGGTTAAAATACAACTCTACGCCGTTCTTTTTCAGCGAAAACTGGGGATACACACCTATAAAATGCTTTTCCACTTCTTCCTCATTCAGGTGCCTTAACCAATCTCTGTCGTGATTGCCCAAAATAAACACCTTCTTTGGCTTGATCGCCTCTAAATATTCCACGGGAGAACGCTTGCTTCGAAAGGCAAAGTCTCCCAAAATGTACAGTGTATCGCTTCTCTTCATCTTGCGATTGATATTTTCTATGATCGCCTCATTCATCTCTTCGATAGACGAAAACTGCGGTCTGCATTGGCGCAGTACGTTTTCATGCCCGAAATGGGTATCGGCGATATACATATCCATAAACTGTTCTCTTTCTTTGGTGTTTTCTGTTTTTTATCCTGTTTTTTATCTTTTGATTCTCTGCTGTTTTCACAATGCAACAGCCTGTCAAGCACGCAAGACAACGGCATCCATAAGAATTAGTGCCGATCCTTGCCCTTTACCAACTCCCAGTAGGCTTTTGCCGCCTGCTCGGTTTTATTTTCTGCGTATTCATAGTACTTTTTGTTTTTTAAATCATCGGGCAGATATTGCTGTTTCACATAGTGCCCGGGGTAATCGTGGGGGTATTTGTAGCCGTCAAAACGGTCGGAAGGGCGCAGATGGGAGGGGATGGTCTGTCCTTTGCCTGCCAGCACGTCAGCCTTTGCCGCCTCGTACGCCAAGTGCGCGCTGTTGGATTTTGGGCAGGTGGCAAGGAAAGTGGCGGCGTGAGAAAGAGGCAGGGTCGCTTCGGGCATGCCCACTCTCATGGCGGATTCCACGCAGGAAAGAGTGATCACCGATGCCATGGAATAGGCAAGACCGATATCCTCGTTGGCAATCACTAACAGTCTGCGGCAGGCACCCTGCAGGTCTCCCCCTTCAAGGATCTTTGCAAGATAGAAGATCGCCGCGTCGGGGTCAGAGCCGCGGATGGATTTTTGAAGGCAAGACAGCAGATCATAGTGCACCGTGCCGCTTTTGTCAAAGTTGCCGATCACTCTGGGTGTCAGGCTATCCACCGCTTCGATAGTCAATTCCTCGTCTGCCGTGAAATAAGCGCTTTCAAGAATGTTCAAGCTCCTACGCACGTCTCCCGCACCGCAACGGGCAATGTGCAACAGCACCTCGTGAGTTGCCCTGCGGTCGGTACCGTGCTCCTCGTTTAGAAGCCGCAAGCCTCTCTCCAGCGCCGTGCAGATCTCCTCGGGCGCCACGGCTTTGAATTCAAACACCATAGAGCGGGAAATGATGGCGTTATACACGTACATATAAGGGTTTTCGGTGGTGGAGGCGATCAGCGTGATCTGACCGTTTTCAATATATTCAAGCAGCACCTGCTGTTGCTTTTTGGTAAAATACTGGATCTCGTCGATGTACAGCAAAATCCCATCCTGCCCGAAAAGAGAGCCGCTTTTGGCAATGACCTCCTTTACGTCGGCAGTGGTGGCAGTGGTGGCATTGAGGTGACAGAGCTCCATACCCGAAATTTTGGCAATAATGCCCGCAAGGGTGGTCTTGCCCGTGCCGGGAGGGCCGTAAAAAATCATATTGGTCAGATGATTCTGCTCTAAAACTTTTGTAATCACCCCTTTTTTACCAAAAAGATGTGATTGACCCACCATTTCGGATAGCTTTGTGGGTCTTAAACGGTCTGCAATGGGTTGATGTGCCATATCCCTCTTCCTTTCACGAACACTCTTTTTTCAGTATACCTTATTTTTCGCGCTCTGTCAACTTTCCTCTTGAAATCCTTCAAAAAAGATGGTATACTGACCTTGCCCAAAACATTTGTTTTTTCAAAAAGGAGAAGGTCGGTTATGTTTACCGTAGAATTTAAAAATTCCGATCAACAGCCCCTTTATATTCAACTGTACAGCGCTGTAAAGGAGCTCATTTTAAAGGGCGCGCTGAAGGAAGGGGAAAAGCTTCCCTCCAAGCGCAGTCTTTCCGCCCATTTGAAGATCAGCGTGATCACGGTGGAAAACGCTTACGGACAGTTACTGGACGAGGGGTACATCCGCTCAAAGGCGGGAAGCGGATATTATGTGGAAAAGCTCCCCCGCGCAAGCCGTGCCCTTCCCGCCCACGCTTCCCCGAAGGAGGAGCTGCAGGCGTCTGCTCCTCAAAAAACACCCAACTACCCCTACAATTTTTCCACCAAGGGAACCGACACCCGCTCCTTCCCTTTTTCCGTGTGGCGCAAGCTTTCAAGGCAGGTCCTCTCCCTTCCTCCCGAAGAGCTTCTTGCCCCCTGCCCCTCGGGCGGGGTCATGGCACTTCGATGCGCCATTGCTGAATATTTGGAGGATTTTCGGGCACTGAAGGTGGATCCCCGCCAGATCATTGTGGGCGCGGGGTCGGAATATCTGCTGGGACTCATCATTCAGCTTTTAGGCAGATCCCGCACCTATGGAATCGAGGACCCGGGCTATCACAAGGTCTCTGCCATTTTCAAGGAGCACGGAGCACCTTGCGTTGCCATTCCCTTAGACCGCCAGGGCGCTTGCCCCGACAGCAAAAACCTTCCAGACGTACTGCACATCACCCCTGCCCACCACTTTCCCACCGGCATTTGCATGCCCGCGGGCAGAAGAAGAGAGGTGCTTGCGCTGATGGAGGAGTCGGGCGGGTACATCATTGAAGACGATTACGACAGCGAATTCCGCTACAAGGGGCAGATCATCCCCACCCTTGCCGCAGGGGACCGCAGGGGCAGAGTGATCTATTTAAGCACCTTTACCAAGCTCCTTGCACCCTCCATGCGTATTTCCTATATGATCTTACCCCCCGCGCTTCTTGAAGAATATAACAAGCGTCTTTCCTTTTATGCCTGCACCGTGCCTGTTTTTGAGCAATTGACCCTTGCCGCCTTCATCAAAGAGGGCTATTTTGAACGGCACATCAACCGCATGAAAAAGCTTTACAAAAAAAGAAGAGATGCGCTCATCTCTTTCATTGAACGATCCCCCTTATCCTCTTTTTGCAAGATCGAGGGCGCGGAGGCGGGACTGCATCTGCTTTTGAGAGTTTCAAACGGGATGGAGGAGCAGGAGCTGGTAACGCGCGCCAAAGCACAGGGGGTGTTCCTTAGTGCCCTTGGAGATTACCGCCTGCATGGGACGGCTCCCGAAAAAACACACCGCCCCGCCGTGATACTGGGATACACCAGTATTGACGAGGAGTGTATTGCGCAAAGCATTAAAAAACTCGAAAAAGCATGGATCGTATGATCCGTGCTTGAGCGTGTCGATAAACCCTACTTTAAAAGAAAATCGGGTTACAAATCACCCATTCTTCAAAAGTTTTTGAGGGTTTTTAGGGAACTTTTTTCAAAAAGTTCCCTAAATGGGGTTTGGGGCAAAGCCCCAAATAGCTTTTTCGACAGATTAAGAGCATGGATCATTTCTTGACCCATGCTCTTAATTTTTAGTATTTTAAAAATTCCGCGGGCACCTGCTTTTCCACATGCTTTTTTAAATCAGCCAAGGTAAAGGTCCCGCCGTTATGATCGGTTTTGAGCTGAGAGCCGTGGGAGGAAACCAAAGCGCTTGTCACATCGGCAAAGCGGTAGATCTGCAGGGCATCTCTCTTGGTGGAGTACCAGGTCAAATGGGGAATGGCGGCGGCGTGCTCAATTGCCTTGGTGCCGTCTTCCTTGATGACCAGATCAAAGGAGGCAAAAATTCCGATCAAGTTTTTGATGGGATGCTGGGTGGAGAGCAGATTGCCCAGCGAATAATAGCAAAGGGTTTCACCCGCATCGCTCTTGATCCATTCTACGCTTTGAATGGTGTGGCTGTGATGCCCCAAGATCACGTCCACGCCGCAGGAATTCATCAGCTTGGCAAGACGCTTTTGCTCGGAATTGACGCTCATGGAATTTTCCGTTCCCCAGTGGATGGACACCACCACAAAGTCTGCCGCCGCTCTTGCAAGGGCGGTCTGGCGTTTGATTGCCGCGTCGGTGGCTTTGGGGATGATCATTTCGGGGGTGGAGGAATGGATGGTCTGATAGTTGGTCGCCGTTTGGGTGTAGGATAGGAATGCAATTTTGATGCCGTTTTTCTCAATGATGCGCAGATCGTCATAATCGGCTTCCGTGTATCCGCCGATTACCAGCATGCCGGTTTCTTCCAAATGCTTCACGGTATTCTTATAGCCCGCGCATTTGGTATCCATATCCAAGATATGGTTGTTTGCCACGTTGACGATGTCAAAGCCCACTTCCTTCAGCGCCCAGCCTGCCTGCTCGGGAGCATTGAATTTGGGATAGCCCGAAATGCCGTATTCGTCTCCCGCAATAGGACACTCGTGATTGACAAAGGACAGGTCTGCACCCTTGATCAGATCGGCAACGCCGTTATACATGGAATTGAAATAATACTTTCCGCTGTAGCCGTTAAGCGCCGACTGTGCTTTTGCCAGTGCCGCCGCATCGGTAAATACCGCCTCGTGAATGAGGTTATCCCCTGCCGCCAAAAAGCTGACCCGTTTTTCCTCGGGCTCGGGGGTAGGCGTGGGTGTTGGCGTAGGGGTGGGGGTAGGCGTAGGAGTCGGTGTCGGAGCAGGGGAAGTGTCCAACGAGGTTTTTGAGGAGTCCTTTGAGGGATCATCGCGTTCACTGCTTGAAGGGCTGTTTTTTGAAGTGTCGGGCAAGACCGAGGGGCTCTGCTGTAAGGACGCCGAATCCTCAAAAGAGGTCGGTGCATTGGTGCTTTCTTCGGTGCTTGTATCGGTACCCTCGGTCATCCCCACCGTGATCTGCTGATGGCATCCTGCAAAAGGAAGCAAGAGCGCCGCCAGCAACAGCGAGGCAATGCTTTTTTGAATTGTATGTTTATGAGTTCTCATGTTTTCTTATTCCTTCTCGTTTTTTGATCCTTAAAGATCAATGAATTCAAATTCTATTTCTTTAGCAGGTGCCGCTGGACGGCGCTTTAACAGATCGTAGGCAAAGGAGGAGCAACAGTCCGTTGTTTCCCTGCTCTTACCCTTTTTTTCACAAAAGACCTGTCCGTCCTCATCCTCCCTGCGGGCGTACTCGCAAAAAAGACAGCACCGGTCCTCCTCTTGAAGGGAGGACTGCCTTTTTCTAAAATCAAAAATTCCCATGTAAATCCTTTCGTAAAAGACAAATTTAAAGCCACAGTGCAAGGGCACATTCGCATTTCAAACCGTCCAAAATGAAATCACTCTTACAGTGTACACCCCCGCGCCCTTTTTTTCAAGGGGCTTTTTATCTTTTTTTGTAAACTTTCTTCGCTTTTTAAAATATAGACAGCATTCTGCCCGCAACCAGAGACAGCGTTGCCGTGATGGGCGGTAAGAGCACGTGTGCCAGCAGATAGGGCTTTGAGGAAAGTCCTGCCTGCCGCAAAAAGGAGGCGGTCTGCAGATGCACCGAAACGCCCGACCAGCCGATCATCAGCGCCCCCGTAAAAAAAGAGAGGGCGCTTGCTTCTTCTATAGCGGCAACCCCCGAGGAGATCTCAAAAAAGCCGCAGACCACTGCACGAAGCATGGGAAACATCTCAAAAAGCGCGGGGAAAGTGTCTTGGATGACTCCTGCCAGCAGTGAAAAAAACAGCACGTACCCGCCAATGCGCACCATTTGAAGCGCGCCCTTTGCAATGCATTCCCCTATAAGAGGAAAAAGCAAACACACAGAGGCAGTGCTCTGCTGCGGCGCTTGATCTTCTTTTTCATGACTCTCTTTACGGGCGCGCTTCGCCCTTTTCCCTAACAGGATCCCGTATCCCAAAGCCACCACCGTTTGCACGGCAAAGAGCAACATGCCATACCGTATGTCCCCAAACACCCCCACGCCAAAGGCACCCAGCAAAAAGGGCGGTGCGCAAAAATTACAGATTGCGGAAAGGCGCTCTGCTTCTTCCCTTGTGCAAAGACTGCTTTGGTAAAGCTGTGCCGTACAGCTTGCCCCCAAGGGAAAGCCGGCAATCACGCCCATGAGCAGGGCGGAAACGCCCGATGTTGGGATATTTAAAGTTTTTGCAATCGCTCGGCTGACTCTTCCGCAAAAAAGCGCGGGAAATCCGCTTTTGAAAAAAAGGGAGGAAAGGATCAAATAGGGAAACACGGCGGGAAGGGCTTTGTACACCGCCACCGACAGCCCCCTTGCCATCCACTGCCCCGTTTTGGCAGGGTCTCTTAAAAACAAAAAAAATACCACCCCCAGTATTCCCCAAAACAGAGGCAAATGCATCCCCCTTGCGCGCACCTTATTCATACCGCTCCCCCTTTTTGCATACTGTTCAGTATATACTAAAGCACGAGGCAAAATATTCATGAGTGAACAGTTCAAATCTTCCCGCAAAAGCATACCGCCCCGCAAAGACAGCTCCAACCCCCTCTTCCGCCATTTAAAAAAGATGCTGACCGATCCGCAATCGCTCACCCCGCCTGCAGGTACGGTATTCAGCGGTACGGAGATCGTTCTTTGCGGCAGAGACTTCATAGAAATTGAAGGATGCAGGGGGCTTACTGCCTATACCGAAGAACAAATTTGCATGCTGGTGAAGGAAGGGGCACTTTGCATCAGCGGTCAGCAATTAAGTCTTAAGATTTACAGGGACGCACACATTGCCATTTGCGGCAAGATCACGGGGGTACTTTTTGAGGAAGCATCCACAGAAAGGGAGCATGGGAAATGATCGTTCAAGCAGCAAGATTTTTTGAAGGAGAACTGCGTTATTTACTAAAAACCGCCCCCGATCGGGGGGCAAATTTGTTTTTATTCTCGGGTATCCCCTGCTTTAGGGGCAAGGTAACACCTCAAGGATATGAGATCAGCATTGCACGAAGGGATAGACAAGCGCTTTTGCATCTATGCGCCTTAAAAAACATCGAAGCGGTCCTATTATGGGAAAAGGGGCTTGTTCCCTTTTTAAAACACTTGCTTTGCCGTCCGGGGCTTGCTTTGGGGATCATGCTGGCACTGTTTTTGGTCTAT
>JAFTMP010000160.1 GCA_017452335.1 Clostridia bacterium | reverse complement strand
GTGATAGAACTGCTGTTTCAGTCTGTAATTTGGGTCATGGCAATTGCCATGTCGATCTTTGCCTATGTGATCATTTATAAGGTCTACCACGTCATGGCAGGGGACAGCGCCACCTGGATGCTGGTGCTGAGTATTTTCGTGCCCCTTGCCCAGCTGGTGCTTTTTTCCATTTTAGCATTTAGCAAAAAATACCCCAAGCCCATTCCCGTCCCCCCTTCCATGGACTATCAAGGCTATCCCGAGGAGGGTGCTGTGGCATATCCCAAACCCACAGTGCAAGAGGCAACCGAGGAAAAAACCGATGCAGTTACCGCAGATACACAAAGCGAGCCCGCTTTGCCCCAAACGGCGCAAGAGCAGATCGGCGGGGAAGAATGATCTGAACTTTAAAAAAGCTTTCATTGAAAGGAGATAAACAGAATGGGTGTTGTATTTTTTCTGGCATTTATGATCATTGCCGTGGTATACGTAGTGCTTGGTGCCTATGTGATGATATACTATGTGGTGCAGGGCGTTACCTGCATAAAGATCAGCCAAAAGCTGGGCGTTTCTAAAGGGTGGATGGGCTTTATTCCCTTTGCGTGCTATTACCTTGTGGGAAAGCTGGCGGAGGAGGATAACAAACGCTATTCTCCCGAAAAGAAGGGGAAAAAGTGGCGTGTGCTCTATCCTGCGGCGCTTGGTGCTTATTATGTTTTGACAGTTGTTGCCGGCATTTTCTATTATGCCGCATTAATCCTGGCGGCAGCGATCACCGATGCGCAGCGCGCTCGGGTGCTGTTGATCGTCCTTATGGCAATGGCTCTGCTTGCCTTTTTGGCGGGGCTGGTGCTGTTAATGGTTATGGGATTGATCGTTATATATAAGCTTTATCACGCAATGGCAGGGAAGAATGCTTGGTGGATGCTTCTTCTAACGGCACTTGTCCCCCTGGCACAGCAGGTGATCCTTCTTGTGTTGGCTTTCTCGAAAAAGTATCCCCAGGAGCTTGCCGCAGTGGAGGCGGTAGAAGATGTTGTACCGCCTGCAGATGCACTGCAAGGGGAAGCAGAGGCAAGCATATCAGCAGAATAAACCTGCAACCAATTAAACATAGAGTCCCCGAACACACATTTTCGGTGTATTCGGGGACTTTTTTACTTTTTATTCCGTTAAAAGTTTTTGCAAGGGATTGGACAGAGCCCAAGCAGCTTTTAAATTATTTCACCTTCAGCTCGATCACCGTCACGCCCATATCGCCCTCGCCGTAGGCGCCCGAGCGGAAGGACTTCACGCGGCGGTCATTTTTTAATTCCTGCCAAATACGCTTGCGCAGAGCTCCTGTGCCTTTACCGTGAATCACGCGGACGGTCTCCATTTTCACCATCAGTGCGCTGTCGATATATTTATCAAGTAAGAACCAAGCGTCGTCTCCCAGCTCCCCGCGCAGGTCAATTTCGGGGGAGAAGTGGATGGCAGAGGCATTGGAGGTGTTCACCGAGCCCTTTGTCTTTTCCTTTTCGGGCTTGGCATCAAGAAGCTTCAGGTTGCTTTGCTTGGTTTTGAAGTGCATGCTTCCCAGTAACAGCGCCACATTGCCCGATTTATCGGCAGGCGCTTCCACCGTGCCCTCCTTGCCCAAGGTGAAGACCAGAACACGGTCGCCCTTGACGAGCGGGCGGGGCAGAACATACCCTTCCTCGGGCTTGCGCTCCTCCAAGGGATTGATCTTGTCATCCGCTTCTTTCAGATACTGCTTGATCTCTCTCTTTGCCTCAGAAAGCTCTGCCGCCTTCTTGGCGGCTTCGGCACGCTGGAGCACAAAGTCGCTGGCAACCTTGGCACTTTTAATAATGCTCGTTGCCTCGTTTTTCGCCTTGTCCAGTGCCGTTTGCGCTTCGCTTTCCTGCTTTTTGATCTTTGCCATGGCTTCCTTTTGATATTTTTCAAATTCAGCCTTTTCGGCAAGTACCTTTTCAAGATGCTTCTCGGCAAGCACTCGCTGTTCCTCCAGCTTTTCGATCACCAGCTCGAATTTGCGGTTATCCGAGGATACCAGCCCTTGTGCGTGAGCAATGATGGAAGGGGAGAGCCCCAGCTTTTCGGAAATGGCAAAGGCGTTGGATTTGCCGGGGGTACCGATGATCAAATGGTAGGTGGGGGCAAGGGTCTCCACATCAAACTCGCAAGAGGCATTGCATACCCGAGGTGTTTCCAGCGCGTACGCCTTTAACTCCGCATAGTGGGTGGTGGCGGCACAGAGTGCCCCTTGTGAACGAACGTACTCCAACACCGACATTGCCAGTGCCGCACCCTCTACAGGGTCGGTTCCTGCGCCCAATTCGTCAAAAAGCACCAGTGAACGATCGTTTACTTGTTCAGTAATGGCAACAATGTTCTTCATGTGCGCCGAAAAGGTGGAAAGAGACTGCTCAATGGACTGCTCGTCACCGATATCGGGATAAAACTCTTCAAAGATGCAGAAGATGGAGGAGGAATTACAGGGGGTATGCAGACCGCTTTGCGCCATCATGGAAAGAAGCCCCAAGGTTTTCAAGGTGACTGTCTTACCGCCCGTGTTAGGACCCGTGATCACCAGGGTGTCAAAATCACCGCCCAAGCGGATATCGGTGGGCACCACCTTGTTTTTGTCAAGCAGGGGATGACGGGCGCGCAGAATACGCAGCTCCCGCCCTTCTGTGATCTCGGGGGATGTGCCGTTTAGGCGGAAGGAAAGCTCTGCCTTTGCAAAGATGAGGGCAAGCTCGGTGACATTGTAATAGTCTAAGCTGATCAGCCCCGAGGATGCCGCAACCTGTGCCGAAAGGGCAGAGAGGATGCGCTCAATTTCCTGCTCCTCTTCGCGCAGCAGGATGCGCAGATTGTTGTTGATCTCTACCACGGGCGTGGGTTCAATGAACACGGTAGCGCCCGACGAGGAAATATCGTGTACCAGCCCCTTGATCTCCCCGCGGCATTCTGCCTTAACGGGGATCACGTAGCGTCCCTGCCTTGTGGTGATCAAGCTGTCCTGCAGATACTTTTGGTATTCACTGCTGGTAATGTAGCGTTGCAGTTGCTCCTTGACCTTGCTGTTGAGCCCCTTCATTTTCCGTCTGATGCGCGCAAGCTCCGCGCTTGCATCATCTGCAATGCTGTCCTCCGACAAAATGGCAGAGGTAATGGCTTTTTCAAGACCGTTATCGGTGATCAAGCGGGAAAAATATACATAGAAGGGGTGCCCAAAGGGGTAGTCCTTTTCGGGATATGCCTTTAAGGTGCGCACGCAGGTGAGCAGTCTTGCCACTTGAAGCAGCTCCCCGGGGGTAAGCTGTGCGCCCTTTTCGGCTCTTTCAAGACTGTCTCCCACATCCTTCACGCCCCAAAAGGAGGGCGCGCCCTTAATGCCTGCAAGGCGCTTTGCTTCGTCGGTTTCCTTTAGCTTCCTGCGAATGCGCTCAATATCGGTATCGGGCATCAAAGTTAACGCCTTGGCTTTTGCCCCGTCGGTCAGCGCGCATGAGGAAAGCATGGACAGAATTTTATCAAATTCCAGTGTTTTAGATGCTTTATCAAAGTTTTTCATAGTGTTTATTCATCAATATTTTGTAGTTCTTTATAAAATTTCAGACTTTCAAAGGAACGCTCCAGGGTATACAGCAAACTTTCCTCTGAAATTTTTGAAAGGGCAGAGAGACCCTTTTCGGAAAGCTTAAAATGGAAGATCTTTTTGGGTGCGCAAAGCAGGATGTAATTCAGTGCTTGTCTGCAAGCGGGATCCAGTGGGAAAAAGGGACCTTGCGCCTCCCCGCCGTTTTTGCAGGCAGGGCACACCCCTCCGCCCTCACTGGGTGCGTAAAACGCCGCTTCGGGAAGCGCCTTTCCGCAACAGGTACACTGCTCCACGTTGGGCTCGCACCCCAGCTCCAAAAGCAAACGCAGCTCGTAAACGGTTTTGACAAGGGGCTTTTCTAAATCCTTTTTGCAAAGCGCATACAGGCTGTTGAGCATGAGGGAGAGCAGTGCCTCCTCGTTTTCGTTCTCCTTGGCGCAGGCATTGCCTGTTTCCAAAATGTATGCTCCCAGAGCACTGGCATACAGATCACAGCGCAGTTCAAAGAAGCTTTCCAAAAGGTGCGATTCTTTAAGGGTAAATCTGCCGTTTTTTTCGCTGACGATGAACTCACAAAGACAAAAGGGCTGGGTGGCAGGCATATTGCGGCTGGTCAGCTTGCGCGCGCCGTGGCAGGTGATGAGCGTTTTACCGATCTTTCCGTCAAGTACGGTGACCAGCGTTTTATTGTCTCCCGTGGGGATGTTTTTGAGCACCAATCCTTTGAGTTTTTGCTCCACACCCATGCTCCTTTCTTATTCAAAAGTCAGCTTATCAGTCGATCTCCTTTTTGTCGTAGCCGAAGTTGGCAATGAGGAAATCGCTGTCTCTCCAGTTTTCCTTCACCTTGACCCAGAGGTTCAAATAGATCTGCACGCCAAAGAACTTTTCAAGATCCTCTCTTGCATAAGAGCCGATCTTTTTAAGCATTTCACCGTTTTTGCCGATGAGAATACGCTTGTGCGCTTCTCTCTCGCAGAAGATCTCGGCGCGAATGGAGAGCAGGTCCTTCTTTTCCTTGAATTCTTCGATCACCACTGCTGTGCCGTGGGGGATCTCATCATCCATAAGACGCAAAATCTTTTCTCTGATAAACTCTGCGGCGATCTGCTTTTCGGGCTGTTCGGTCATGGCGTCCTCGTCAAAGAACCAGTCGCCCTCGTGCATAAACTTCTCCGCTTCGCTCAACACGATGTCCACGCCGTCGTTTTTCAGTGCCGAAATGGGTACCACTGCGGAGAAATCAAAGAGTGCGGCGTAAGCAGTGATGCAGTCTGCCACCTTTTGAGGGGTGCTCTTGTCGATCTTGTTGATGGCAAGCATGGCAGGAAGCTCGTCCTTTTGGAAGCGTCCGATGATCTTCTTTTCGATCTCACCGGGCCCATAGTCGGCATCCACCACCAAAATAGCGGCATCCACGCCGCCAAGGGTGGAGGAAATGGTCTTGTTCATATAGTCGCCCAGCTTGTTTTGACTTTTTAACATACCGGGGGTGTCCATAAAGACGAACTGCGTTTCGCCCTTGGTGATGATCCCGGTGATGCGGTTTCTTGTGGTCTGGGGCTTTTTTGAAACAATGGCAATCTTTTCGCCGGTCAATGCGTTAATAAGGGTGGATTTTCCCACGTTTGCTCTGCCTACAATGGCAACAAATCCTGTCTTCTTCATGCTTCTTCGCTCTCCTTTTCGTCGTCGCTCTTCCGTTCAAGCTTTAACAGCTTCATGATCTCTTCTTGACGGAAAAACATATCCTTTTCATCTTCTTCCGAAGTCTCGTGATCGTATCCGATCAAATGCAGTACAGAGTGTACCACCAAAAAGGCACATTCTCTCTCAAAGGAATGTCCGTATTCCTCTGCCTGTTCCTTTGCTCGCTCAAGGCTCAATACCACGTCGCCCAGCGCCAAAACCTCTTCGTCCTCAAAATCGTCATCGAAAAGAGGGAAGGAGAGCACGTCG
>JAFTMP010000014.1 GCA_017452335.1 Clostridia bacterium | reverse complement strand
CCCCACGCAAAAGCGGGAAAAGATGGCAGAGACGATGTCCTCGCCCACAGCCTGTCCGTCAATTTCGGCAATTTCCGCCATTGCCTGCTCGGCATCCAGCGCCGCGATGTCGCGGCTGACACCCATATCCAGAGCCTCAATGGCAGAATCCAGCAGGGCAAGGGCACGGGACGCCGCATTTGCCTGGCGGGCGCCGGTGAGCACCGCGTCCTCGTCATAATTTAATTTATCGGTTTCAAAGAGCCGCTCCACCGTGCGTTCAAGCTCGGGGGGCAGGGCGCTTTTTGTGCTCATGGTGATGGGAATAAACTCTTCGGGCAGTGCCGTCACGTCAAAGCAGGGTTGCAGATCGCATTTATTGAGCAGTGCGATCACGGGACAGCTCTTCTCTTTGAGCTTTTCCACAAGCAACCGATCCTCGGCGTCAAAGGGGCGTCCTAAGTCAAAGACGGCAAAGATCAGCTCCGCCGCATCCAACTTCTCAAGGGAGCGTTCAATGCCCATCGCCTCCACCGCATCGGCAGTGCCGTGAATGCCCGCCGTGTCGCAAAGGCGCAGGGTCACACTGCCAAGCAGTGCGCTTTCTTCAATGGTATCGCGGGTGGTGCCTGCCACGTCGGACACGATCGCCCGATCCTTGCCCAAAAGCAGGTTTAACAGCGAGGATTTGCCCGTGTTGGGCTTGCCCACAATGGCAGTGGGGATCCCCTCCATCACGGCTCTGCCCGCCTTGTAGCTGTTAAGAAGCCTTTGAAGCTGTGCTCTGATCTCAAGAAGCCCTTCCTTAAATTCCTCGCTTGAAAGATCGGTAAGGTCCTCGTCGGGGTAGTCGGTATACACGTACACCGATGCCAAAAGCCCCGCCAGCGCGTTATAAATCTCACCCGTTTTCTTGGTTAAGCGTCCTCTGCTGTTGGCAGACGCCAGCTTTAATTGTCTATCGTTTTCGGCGTTGATGAGGTCAATGACCGCCTCCGCGCCCGTCAGCGTCAGCTTGCCGTTTAAAAAGGCACGCTTGGAAAACTCGCCCGCCTGCGCAGGTCTTGCCCCTGCGGCAAACGCCGCCTCCAGCACCCGTTTGGTTAAGAGTATACCGCCATGGCAGGAAATTTCCGCCGTGTCCTCCCCCGTAAAGGAGCGGGGGGCACGGAAGATGGTCAAGATGCCATCGTCGATCACTTGACCGTCCTTTAAAATATCGCCGTAAAGGGCTGTGGCAGAAGGGACGTCCCTAAGAGCTTTCTTGCCTTTTGGTAAAAAGATCTTTTCGGCAATTTCAAGGGCGTGCTCCCCCGAAATGCGAATGACCGCAATACCGCCCTTTCCATAGGCTGTGGACACTGCCGCCACCGTATCACCGTAACCGTATACCATTCCCTTCCCCTGCCTTCACTGCATAAAACTTCAACCTACATTATACCTTATTTTTTATATTCTTGCAAGGGGAAAACGCGGATTTTTTTGAAAGGATTGTGTTTTTCGGGAGGGAACTTTTTGTAAAAAGTTCCCCCCGAACCCCCTTCAAATACTTTTGATGCGCCAAACTGTCGTGTGGCGGGGAAAAGCGATAGCTCATTCAAAGTTTTGGTCGAGCTTTTACAAAAGCTCGCAGGGTGTCGGGGCAGAGCCCTGACAAAGAAAACGATACGAAAAGACTTTGTGTCTTTTAAAGGATGTTGCCCTTTGAGCGGGCGTTTCTTTTTGAGAGCGGTGCAAGCACCGCGCAATTTTTCTTTGCGCCTATAGCCGCCAAAGAAAAAGAACAAGCATACAAATCCTTGATATCTGTTAAACGATCGTTTGGCGGGGGAAAGGTAAAAACAAAAAACCCGCGTTGCCCTTTGTTTGGGCTTCGCGGGTATGATCTACGCTTCTACCACGGCAAACGGCAGTTTGCCGCGTTCAAAGTTTTTTGAAATCCAAAAACTTTTTTTCAAAAAAGTTTTTGGCGGGTTCCAAGGGCAGAGCCCTTGGCGGGGTGCGGGGCAGAACCCCGAGCGGGTCTACTTCACGATATTCACCCGATCCTCCAAATATGTTTGCAGGCTCACCGAATCTACGGTATAGAGCAGCAGCCTATGCTCCTCTTCCTTTGCCAAGGAAATAAGCTGGGGACCGGTGCAGAAGATATAGAGATAGTCCTTGCCCACGTCAACGGCGGTGATGCCCGCCTGCTTACAGCGCGCCATCCAATCAGCTTTGACCTGCTGCCAAAGGGCATCCTCACCCTGCTCAAGGGCTTTTGTTTCAAAGTCCAATGCGTAATTTGTCCGCGCCTTTTCGGCGTCGATCACCGATAAAATGGGGTTGCCCTGCTCATCAAAGCAGTTTTTCTTGACCCACCGATATTCTTCTGAAAGTGCATCGGCGCTGCGTCCCGCGGCAATGGCATCTAAGAGCAGAAGATACTCTTTTCTGTTTTCTATGCAAGCCGCTCTGCCGATGTGATATTCGGTGTCAACGTAAAATTTGAAAACAGCGGTCTGCGCGCCCTCCATGACCTTTGTTGGGAACGTGCAGTAGGCGGGGATATTGAAGATCAGCGTTGAATAATCAAAGGCGCCGTTTCCTTCATTTCCAAACTTTGAAACATCAAAATAGATCTCCTCCAAAGGCAGGGGCAGCTCGGAAAAGGAGGGCTTGGGGGTAGGTGTAGGAGAAGGTGCGGGGGAAGAGCTGAGCACAGGGGGTTCCTCGGGCGCTGAGGGCGTATTTTCTGCCTCCACGCTCTGATTTTCTTCCCTTTGGGAGGAAAAAACGGGGCTTTCGCTCTCTTCCTCGGGTGCTTCCATACTGTTTGCCGCACTGCAGGCGCAAAGGGACAATAAGGACAACAGGGCAAGGGTCAAGCTAAGAAATTTTTTCATGGCACTCCGGCTTTCGCTTGCGAAAGCTTCCTTTCTTTGAGAATTGGGGCAAAGCTCCTTGTTATGAATTTACAATATGCTCTCTTTCCTTAGAGTAGAGGTATTGCGTCGGCACGCTCAATCTGTAAAGCGTAAAGCGGGCTTCCTCTTTTAAAACCATGGAAGCAAGCTGATCTCTTGTACAGAAGATCCAAAGACCGTCGCTTCCCATGTCCACGCAGGTGATCCCCTTGCTTGCGCACCGTGTTTTCCAGTCGGCTTTCATTTGCGCAGTAGACGCTTCTTCACCAATCTGCATGATATTTTCATAGACAGGCGCACAATAGCGCAAGTCTCTGATCCACTGCGCACCCTTCTCTGTATCGTAAACGCCGTTTTCGTCAAAAACCTTATTTACAAGCCATTCGTGGGTGATCCCTTCGGGATGCTCCTCTGCATTTTCAAGCTGAGCAAGCATCACAGGGATGTTTTCATGATAGGTTTGGGCGTATATAAAATTCAGACTGAGAAAAAAGGCAACCGGCTGATCCTCTCGCGCTCCATTACAATAGAAACCACTATCATAATCAAGGAATGTAACATCTCCGATGGTAACACCGGATGTGCCCTCTATAATGATGTCTCCTCCCCAGCAAATTTCGTCCACGGCAAAGGGCAGTTCGGGATAAACGGGGGTGGGCGCAGGGCTTTCTTGGGGCGCGGAGGGCGTATTTTCTGCCTCCACGCTCTGATTTTCTTCCCTTTGGGAAGAAAAAACGGGGCTTTCGCTCTCTTCCTCGGGTGCTTCCATACTGTTTGCCGCACTGCAGGCGCAAAGGGACAACAGAGTCAGCAATGCAAGGGTCAAGCAAAGAAGTTTTTTCATGTTTTTCCTCACTTTCTGCGATCTTTTCTAAAAAAGACCGCTTTTTTCTCTTTTTGCAATACCAGTATAGCATAAAGTTCCTTTTTGTACAAGGGAGTTTCCATATTTTTTCATATAACCCTTGATTTTTTCTATGATTTCGTGTAAAATAGTAGGTGGCGGACGTGCGCACCCCGCACGGACTGCCTCAACGGATATTCCAAGGAAAGGACGGGACATCTCCATGAAGAAAAACGACAAGACCCAGACGTTTAACCTGAAAGAAGAACGGGAAAAGGAAGTACGCCAAACGCTGGCAACGGTATACGAGGCGCTGAAGGAAAAGGGCTATAACCCCATCAATCAGATCGTCGGCTATATCCTGTCGGAGGATCCCACCTATATCACCAACCACAACAACGCCCGCTCCCTCATCTGCCGTTTAGACCGCGACGAGCTGATGAACATGATGGTGCGCTATTATCTGGATGTGTGAGCAATTACAACCACAGGATCCCATGCGCTATCTGCCCCTAAGAGACGGGCTTTTTCAAACGCCCCCCAAGGGCGCCCTGCTCACCCTTGGCTGCTTTGACGGACTGCACCCCGGGCACCGTGCGCTGATTTTAAACGCGCGGCGCTTGGCTAAGGAACAAGGCATGCCCCTTGGCGTCTGGTCGCCTGCAGGTGCCAAGCGCACGGGAGAGCTGATGCCCCTTTACGACAAATTGCAGGTTCTTAAAGAGCTGGGTGTGGATTTTTACATCGAGGAGCCCTTCCTTAAGCTGCGCGATCTTTCCCCCGAGGAGTTTTTTGAAAGCTTTCTGCTGGGGTGTTACGGCGTGCGTGCCCTTGCATGCGGAGAAAACTTCACCTTCGGCAAAGGCGGTGCAGGCACCTCCGAAACCCTTGCCGCCCTTTGTGCGCAGGCGGGAATTCTTCTGCTGGTGCAAGAGCTTGAAAAAGAAGAGGGAGAGGTGATCTCCTCTGCACGCGTGCGCGGGGCACTGAGTGAGGGCGATCTTGCAAAAGCAGAAAAACTGCTGGGCGCGCCTTACGGCTTTTCCGCAGTGGTTATACACGGCAGAAAGGTGGGCAGAAGCCTTGGCTTTCCCACGGCAAATCTGCCTCTTCCAAAGGACTGCCCCTTAAAAAAGGGAGTATATACGGTGGAAGTACATCTTGAAGGACAAGACTTCCCCGCCCTTGCAAACGTGGGGGTACATCCCACCTTTGAAAGTGCAAGCGAGCCGTTATGTGAGGCGTTCCTTTTAAAGGACCCCGCCTGCTCTCTTTACGACAAGAGAGTGCACATCACCTTTTTAAAATTTCTGCGTCCCGAGCGGCGCTTTGAGAGTCCCGAAGAATTAAAAGCGCAGATCGAAAAGGATCTGCAATACGCCCGCGGCTTTTTTGAAAAAGAATACCGAGGGCACTGAGCAATCGTTTACAAAAATTAAAATATATACGGAGGACTTTACCAATGAGCGATTTTATGACCGAATACCAAAGATGGCTTGACAACGCCGACGAGGCAACGGTTGCCGAGTTAAAAGCCCTTGAAGGAAACACCGAGGAGATCGAATACCGTATGGCAAAGGGACTGTCCTTTGGCACCGCGGGTCTTCGCGGCATCATGATGGCGGGTCTCAACGCCATGAACGTATACACTGTTGCAAGAGCCACCAAGGGTCTTGCAGACTATATTCACGATTTGAACGCGGCAGAGCGCGGCGTGGTGATCGGATGCGACTCCCGCATCAACGCGGAGGCATTCTCCAAGAAGGCGGCGTGCGTGCTGGCGGCTTACGGCATTAAGGTGTACCTCTTTGACGAGCTGCGCCCCACCCCCATGGTGTCCTACGGCACAAGAGAACTTAACTGCATCGCAGGTATCAACATCACCGCCTCCCACAACCCCAAGGAATACAACGGCTACAAGGTGTATTTCGAGGACGGCGCACAAATTTCTCCCCAGCAGGCTGACATCATTTCGGGCTATATTGAAAAGACCGATATCTTTGCAGGCGTGAAGGAAGTGGACTTCGACGAGGCTGTGAAGGAAGGCAAGATCATCATGATCGGCAAGGATTTTGATGAAAAGTATTTGGCAAAGGTGCAGGAACAGCAGGTTGACCCTGCCATCGTGCCCGCTATGGCAAACGATCTGAAGGTGGTATACACCCCCTTCCACGGCGAAGGCTACCGTTTGGTGACCGAGGTGTTAAAGAGAACGGTCTTGACCCAGATTTACACCGTGAAGGAGCAGGCGCTGCCCGACGGAT
>JAFTMP010000159.1 GCA_017452335.1 Clostridia bacterium | reverse complement strand
CGCAGCAGCTCGTCGGGTGCACCCTTGGTATACTGAATGATCTTGCCGTCCTTCTCGTGCAGAGTGGACATCATCTTACACATGGAGTCAAAGGGTGCTTCGGCAACACGGGGGTATGCCTTTTTCAGATCGTTCTTTTCAAGGCTCAGCGATGCGGCATAAGCAACCAGTGCCGCCTCGGTGGGCTCACCCACTGCCTTTCCGTCCTCCCATTCCGCGTCGGAGCACAGCGCCATGGCGCGGGCAAGCAGGGTGTCGTTGGCTCTGTAGGAGTCAACAACCGTCATTTTATTCTGGGTCAGCGTACCGGTTTTATCGGAGCAGATGATCTGCGCACAGCCCAGCGTCTCTACAGCCGTCATTTTACGAATAATGGCATTGCGCTTGGACATGTTGGTCACACCGATGGACAGCACCACCGTCACCACCGCAACAAGACCCTCGGGAATTGCGGCAACAGCCAGCGAAACTGCCACCATAAACGCCTCTAAGATGTGCGTGAGCAGTTCGCCCTGCGCATCGGCACCGCCCATCACAAAGTAAGCGATCAGCTTGTAAATGAAAATAAAGAGCGAAATACCCAGCACCAAGAAGGAAAGAACCTTACTGAGCTGTCCCAGCTTCTTCTGCAGGGGTGTCTCGTCCTCTTCGGTCTTGGAAATGGCATCGGCAATCTTACCCATTTCGGTATCCATGCCGCATCCGGTGATCACTGCCTTACCGCGTCCGTATACCACCGTACTGCCCATATAGACCATGTTTTTACGGTCGCCCAGGGGCACTTCCTTCTGATCTTCCCCTAAAAGACCGGTGATCTTATTGACAGGCACCGACTCACCCGTCAGCGCCGCCTCCTCAATTTGCAGGGATGCGCTTTCAAGGATGCGTCCGTCGGCAGGAACGGCGTCACCTGCTTCCAACACCAAAATATCACCAACGACCAGCTCCTCGCTCTTAATGAACATCAGCTTGCCGTCTCTGATGACCTTCGATTGTGCCGCGGACATCTTCTGCAGTGCTTCAATTGCCGCCTCTGCTTTGCTTTCCTGCACCACGCCCAAAATAGCGTTGACCAGCACCACCGCTAAAATAATGCAGGCGTCGGTGGGGAAGAAGGAATGACCTGCGCTTGCCGCTTCAAAATACTCCGTTAAAGAGGAAATTGCCGCCGCAATGAGCAGAATGATGATCATGGGGTCCTTTAACTGGAGCAAAAAGCGCTTGAAGGTGGAAATTTTTTTGCCTTCTTTGAGCTTGTTGGGTCCGTTTTCGGCAAGAAGCGTTGCCGCTTTTTCACCGGAAAGACCCGTTTCGGGGTTGGTTCCGCACTGCTGCAGAACTTCTTCTTGGCTTAAAAGATACTCTTTCATTGTTGTTCCTTTCTTTAATATGACATGATGATAGTATATGTAAAAAACGAGACTCATATATCAACCAAGCATTTCTGCCTGCGATATATGAGTCTCATTCACTGACAATTTTGTCGGAAACAGACCAGACCTTTGGTCGATTGTTGATCTGCTTCACCGGCGTTCCGGCGAATTACTCCCTCATCTTATTCAGTTTTTCGCACTCCCGGGAATCAGCAGGTCAAAATATGCCTGCCCATCAAAGGGATCAAGAGTGCTGTCCTTTTTTAAATACAGCGGATGGTGGGGATGCCCCTTTTTCACCGAGCGTTTGCCACTGGTGAACCATTTTGCACCGTATTCTTCTCCGATTTCATACATTTGCCGGGCACACAGCGCAAGATAGTCCCGCTTTTCAATAATTGCACCCCATGCCGCCCAGATATGCGCCTGCTTGGTATGCTCCAAAATATAGCGGAACGCCGCCATGTTCTGCTCGTGCAGATAACTGTTGGCGCTTTTTTCCATACTGTCGGGGTCGGTTGCCCGCTGGGCATAGAGATTAAACATGATAAAGCTGTCATAGCTGTTATGTAAGGAGATGCGCTCCACCGACTTTAAGGTATTATCCAGCGCCCCCGGTCTTGCGGTGCTGGGATTGATCCCTACGCAAATAAGCGGATTTTGCCCTCTGGTTGCCAAGATATACCGATATTCCTCGTACTGACAGGGCACGTATAACCATTTGCCCACGTCATAATCCTCCCGTTCAACAAGAGACTCCTTCAATGCCTCTTCAAACGAAGGAATTGCCAGCGCCGCCGTATTTCCCTTCGGAATATGTCCCATGACTGCTCCTTAATGGCGGTAGTCTTTTAACCGCTCGGTGTATTCTTCATAGATCACACGGTACTTGTCGTAAGTCTTTTGGCTGATCTTCCCTTCCCTAAAAAGCTCCTCGGCTCTTGCCCCCAGGCGCTTTCTTGCCTCGTGGGCGCTGTCCTTGTAGTTGTTTTCCAAATTACAGCGCAGATCAAAAAGAATACGCTCCAGTTCACGCTCTGCTTTGCTTTTAAAAAGTCCCATACGCGCCTCCGCTCACAAGGGATGATTATAGCACACTTTTTTCTTTTTTTCAAGTACCTTTATTGTTAAGTATACGTAAAGTCGCGGGGTGTAAAGTATAGTATACTGCAAATTTAAATTCCGTATAAATCCCCCGTAAACCCACGGTAAACATTCAAATTTTTTTGAGTTTTCCCCCTCCAAATCGTTTTTTGGTGAAAGTGCACAAAAAAAGAGGGGCTTTTTTGTGAAAAGCGTTCATTGAAGATTTGAACATTTTGTGATATAATGTGATAAACTGGGGTAGAAAAGATCATTGCCCCTATTGAACTTGGAGGTTATCATGAAAAACTTCATCCGCAGTCTTTCCCTTCTGCTGGCGTTGTTGATGTGCCTGGGTGTATTTGCCGCCTGCACCGATAAGGGCAACACCACCGACGAACCGGAAGAATCGAAGGACCTCTCTTCCCTTTTCTCGGAAGAAGATTCCGCATCCGCATCCGCACCCGTGTCTGACCCTGCATCCTCGCCCGAATCGGAAAGCGAAGAGCAAGAGGAAGATATTGATATCGGGCCCACCACCAATGTGGCACTGAACAAGCCCGCGTATTCCAATGGCGGAAAGGACACCGCACAGAAGATCACAGACGGCAACCACAAAACTTCTTGGTCCGCATCGGGTATTCCCATGTACGTGGAAGTGGACCTGCAGAAGAACCATAAGATCAAAGAAGTGATCGTAAAGATCCCTCAGAGCGCTCAGCCCTGTGCATTCAATGTATACGGAAGCCTTGACGGCGTAAACTTCGACCGTCTTGCCGCGATGACGCAGCCCGAATCCCCCGCTGCCAAGGGCGAGAGCTTCTATTTCAGAACCCCCGTGGTTTACAGAGTCATCCGCGTAATGACCACCATGTCTACCAAGGGCTCGGGAAGTACCTCTACCGTTGCTGAGATCGAAGTAATGGGTATTGAGGACGACAGCACCGTAACCCCCACCCGTACCGAGATCAAGTTCCCCTCCTATGAGGAATGGCTGAAGACCAACCACGGCGTAGATGTATCCAAGATCAAGGATGCAGACGGCAAATACGATATCGAGGATACCTTTACCGAGGCTGATACCGTAAAGGCGCTGGAAGGTCTGGTTACCAGAATTCTTGGCGAAAAGTACGTTTCCTGGTTCTCCTTTGACGTAGAGCCCAACACCGTTGCCACCAAGGATTACTACGAGATCTCCATGAAGGATGGCAAGGTACACATCAAGGGCAACACCGGTGTGTGCATTGCGGCAGGTCTGAACCACTATCTGAAATATTACTGCAAGGTCAACGTTTCTCAGGAGACCAAGCAGGTTGACATGCCCGATTCCATCGTGAAGGTCAACAAGACCATCAAAAAGGACACCGAGCAGGTCGTTCGTTATACCTATAACTATTGTACCCTTTCTTACACCATGCCCTACTACGGCTATGATGAATGGCAGAGAGAGCTTGACTATCTGATGCTCTCAGGCATCAACGTGGTGCTGGACACCACCGCTACCGAAGCGCTGTGGGTGCTCTATCTGCAGAACTACGGCTACACCGTACAGGAAGCCATTGAATTCGTTTGCGGCTACACCTGGAAGGCTTGGTGGCTCATGGGCAACCTTGAAAGCTACGGCGGCCCCGTTTCCGATACCTGGATCGTGGATACCGTTGAAATGGCAAGAGTAAACCAGAGATATCTCACCGTCATGGGTGCGGATCTCTGTCTGCAGACCTTCGTTGGCACCATGCCCACCGATTTCGGCACCAAGGCTGAAAAGGCACTGGCAGATATGGGCTATCCCAATGTGGGCGACTACACGACTCCCACCGGCGGTTGGTGCGGCTTTACCCGTCCCTATGCGCTCAACACCACCTTCTCCGGCTTCACCGAACTGGCTGAAACCTTCTATGAAACTCAGAACTACATCTACGGCAGAGTAAACGACTACTACGCAGGCGACCTTCTGCACGAGATCTCCGGCGGCTTCAATCTGCCCGCATCCTTTGACAAGGCAAGCATGAGCCGTACCGTTCTTGACCTGCTGCTTGACGAAAACGACGAAGGCGTTTGGATCATCCAGTCCTGGTGGGAAAACCCCCTGCCCGACGTGGTTGCAGGATGGGGCGAGGACAGAGTGGATCACATGCTGCTGCTGGACCTGGCGGCAGTGCAGAGCCCCCGTTGGTCCAACACCGATCCCAATAAGTACGGCGGCAAGGAATTCGGCGGCTCCAGCTGGTGCTACTGTATCCTTGAAGCCTACGGCGGCAGATCCGGTATGCACATGGATCTTGACAAGATGGCAACCAGATACTTTGAGACCGCAAAGCAAGCAAAGCACATGAAGGGTATTGGTCTGACCAGTGAGTCTACCGAAAGAAACCCTGTAGTCTTTGACCTCTTCTGGGAAATGATCTGGGAGGACAAGGCTATTGATGTAAACGAATGGATCGTTGACTACGCACAGCGCCGTTACAGAGGCGGTGAAAGCACCGTAAAGGCTTGGGAGAGACTGCTGAAGTGCATCTACTCCACCAACACTGCAGACGGTACCACCATCAACTACCGTATCTGCGACTATCCGCAGCTGCAGCCCAAGGAAACCGGCTATTACTATCCCGTATACAAGAACACTCTGATCGAATCGGCGATCAAATCTCTGCTCTCCGATTATGACGAATTGAAGGATCAGGAAACCTACGTTTACGACTTAGTAGATATTTGCCGTACATACCTTTCCAACGTGACCACCGAGTATGTCAGTGAAATGCTCGAATCCGGTAAGAAGGGCGATTACGAGACCTTCCACGCTTACAAGACCAAGTTCCTGCAGGCAATCATGATCATTGACGAGCTGTCTGACTTCACCGCAAATGCACGTCTTGGCAAGTGGGTCGGCAGAGTGGATATTTGGGTCAACGACGAGCGCACCGGCAAGTACAGCGATTTCGACGTAGATTTGATGAAGCTGGATGCTTACATTCTGATCACCAACTGGTCCACCCTGGATTTAGGAAACTACGCTAACAGACAGATCAGCGGACTGATGTCCGATTACTACTATGCGATGTGGGAATATTACCTGAACACCATCGTGACCCCCAAGGTCAAGGCAGGCGGCTCCAAGGTAGAAGCCGGTCTGATGGGCGTACAAGCGGTATCGACCTATTATAACATGGCAAGACGTCTTGCCATTTCCGGAAAGACCTTTGATATCAATCCCTCTCCCGTTGACGGCGATGAGGACAGCAGAAGTCTGAAACAGGTGGTTACTGAGATTCAGAAACGCTTCTTCAGTTCCGCAGATATCAAACTCAACACCGCGGCGGCTGCAAAGAATTCCGGCGTGACCATCAAAAACAACGTAGCGTCCGGTATCCCCACAGGCTCCACCCAGGCTGAGGCTTCCAAGCTCTTCACCACCACCGAAGGCGGCAGAGTGGTCTTCTCCAAGGGCACCAGAGCACTTGAGGACGATGCTGTGATCGAAGAAGGCATGAAGATCTTCATCCAAGAGGATGACGGTTCCCTTTTAGATATCGGCATGACCGTAGGAAAAATGAAATAATCTTTTCCCAAAATTATGAAAGGGCGTTGCTCTCGGACCACCGAGAGCAACGCCCTCTTTTGTTTTCTGTACACAACCAATTTACAAAAAATGCCTCAGCGGCAGACGCTAAGGCAATGAAACGTGTTGGGTTGCAATTCTGCCCGATTTGAGGTAAGATAAAGCAAAAAAGGCGGAGAATGACCAATGAAACGTACCATCACATCCCAATTACAGCAAGCATTTTTATCACATCTTTTGCTTGAAGAGAAAAGCAATGCCACCATTTCCAAATATGCACACGATCTACAGGTATTCGCCTCCTATTTAAACGGCGGCGAAGCAACAAAAGAAATCGTTCTTTCCTATAAGGCAATGCTCGCAAAGAAATACGCGGTAACCAGCGCCAATTCGATGATCGCGGCGCTGAACTCCTTTTTTCGGTATTGCGGATGGAGCGACCTGGTGGTGAAGCAATTCCGTATTCAGCGGGAGGTGTTTTGTCCCGAAGAAAGGGAGCTGAGCAAGGAGGAATATTGGCGTCTGGTCAAAGCGGCTGAAGAAAAAAAGGATAGCCGTCTTTCCTTGATCCTTCAGACAATCTGCGGTACGGGCATACGCATCGGAGAGCTTGCTTACATTACAGTAGAGGCAGTTTGCAAGGGAGAGGTGCGCGTAAATTGCAAGGGAAAAACGCGCAGGATCTTTATTGTCTCCAAGCTTCAAAAAAAGCTTTTGAAATACGCCAAGGCACATTCCATCAAAAGCGGTGCACTGTTCATCACCAAAAGCGGTAAAAGTATCAACCGCTCGGTGGTGTGGCGCGCCATGAAAGCGCTCTGTGCCGCCGCTCGGGTTTCCCACACCAAAGTATTCCCCCACAATCTGCGCCACCTGTTTGCCCGCGTGTTTTACAGTCTTGAAAAGGACATCGTAGCACTGGCAGACATCCTTGGTCACGCAAGCATCAACACCACCCGCATTTATACGGTGAGCACCGGCGAAGAGCACAAAAGAAAAATGACACTCCTGCATTTAATTCCATAAAAAAAGCCCGCAACCGTAAAGGAAGAGGCACATTTTGGAATATATCGGAGTGTTCTATGTATGCGATCAATTTCCGAAAATACAGCGCACAAGCGACATAATGATGATTATGTTGTTCGCCTACTTATCAATTGTATTATATCACAACTCATAGAATAATGCAAGCGTTTTTTGAAAAAACGCTTGCATTCCTTGCGCTTTTTCGCCTCCAAAAAGGTTTTTTTCTGTTAAAATCTGTTAATTTCGGTGCATTTTAAGCACAACAATATCCCCCTGAACTGGCATTAGATTTGGCGCAGGGGTTATTGCTGTGCTTTTTTGTTTTTTATAATATTTTGAAATTAAAAAGCATTGCACATTCAAAACATCAAAGATGTGTAATGGTGAATTTTTTGCGTTTTACAGCAATCTTTAACACTCTGCAACATAATCATCATTATGTTGTTCTGGGGATGAATACACAAAAGGAGGGCACATGAAGATCTCGTTGTTTGAACATAACCAAAGAGCTTATGAAAGCGCGATGAGTATGTTGCAGGAAGCGGGAAAAGCCGCCGTAGTTCATCCCACGGGTACCGGTAAATCCTTTATCGGCTTTAAGCTTTGCGAGGAGCATCCTGCGCAAGTGATCTGCTGGCTTTCTCCTTCAGAGTATATTTTCAAAACACAGCTTGAAAATCTTTCCAAAGCTTCGCAGGGCTATACACCCAAAAATATTGTCTTCTTTACCTACGCCAAGCTGATGCTGATGAGCAACGAAGAGCTTGATGCCATAAAGCCCGATTATATCATTCTTGATGAATTCCATCGTGTCGGTGCGGAAATGTGGGGGCGCGGCGTTGGGTCGCTCCTAAAAAAATATCCCCAAGCACCGCTTCTTGGCCTTTCCGCCACAGCCATCCGTTATCTTGATAACCGGCGGAATATGGCAGAGGAGCTTTTTGATGGTTGCGTTGCCAGCGAAATGACCCTCGGCGAAGCCATCGTGCGGGGAATTCTCACTCCGCCCAAATATGTTCTTTCCCTGTTTTCTTATCAAAAGGAACTGGAAAAATACGAACAGCGCGTTCAAAGAGCCAAAAACCGTTTGGTAAAGGACACCGCAAAGGTCTATTTAGAGGCACTGCGCCGTGCGCTGGACAAGGCTGACGATTTGGACGTGATCTTCCAAAAGCATATTACCGAAAAAAACGGAAAATATTTGGTGTTTTGCGCCAATTACGAGCATCTTTGCGAAATGTCAAAAAAGGCGCCCGAGTGGTTTGCGGGAATTGACACACAGCCCCATATTTACAAGGCCTATTCCGACGACCCCGAAACGAGCCGTGCCTTTGAAGAATTCAAAGCAGACGACAGCCCCCATTTAAAGCTGCTGTTTTGCATCGACATGCTCAATGAAGGCGTACATGTCAGCGGGATCAGCGGCGTGATCTTGTTGCGCCCTACGGTCTCTCCCATCATTTTCAAGCAACAGATCGGCAGAGCGCTGGATGTTGCAAAGGACTCTTCTGCAGTTATTTTCGATATTGTACTCAACATTGAAAATCTTTACAGCATTGATGCCATTGAGGAAGAAATGCAGATCGCCGCGGCGTATTACCGCTGTCTTGGGATCAGCGAGGAGATCGTTCACGAGCATTTCAAGATCATTGACGAGGTACGGGATTGCGCAGAGCTGTTTGACAAGCTCAACGACACGCTGACTGCCTCCTGGGACCTTATGTACAAAGCTGCCAAGGAGTACTATCTTGAAAACGGCGACTTAGAGGTTCCCAAGCGCTATGTCAGCGCGCAAGGATACACACTGGGCTCTTGGATCGCCATCCAGCGGTTGGTATACGGCGGAAAAGTAAACGGTATTCTGACGACCGAGCAGATCAAAAAGCTTGAAGCCATCGGCATGAGATGGGAAAACGCCCGCGATCTCTCTTGGGAAAGATATTTCTCAGCCGCAAAAAGCTATTACAGCGAACACGGTGATCTGCTTGTTCCCGCAACCCTGCAATACCGCGGGGTGAATTTGGGCGCTTGGATCGCCAAACTGCGTACCTGCCGCAAAAGCGGGATCAAATGCGCTCATTTAACGCCCGCGCACATGCAAGCGCTGGATGAGATCGGAATGGTTTGGAGTGCCGTAGATTTCCTTTGGGAGCGTAACTATCAAGCGGCGGTCAATTATCAAAAAAAGCACGGAAATTTAGACGTCCCCTCAGACTACGTGGACGAGGAAGGCATTCGCCTCGGGGCATGGATCTCCTCCATCAGAGATGCCAAAAAAAACGTCCACAGCAAGCGTGCGCAGCTAACCGCGGAGCAGATCCGCAAACTGGATGATCTGGGAATGATCTGGGGAAGCAGACAAGAGCTTCTTTGGAACAAAAACTATATGGCAGTGCGCGCGTATTACCAACAGCACGGAACACTTGATATTCCCGTGGCTTACGAAACCGAAGACGGACTACGCATTGGAAAGTGGATTCGCAGAAGGCGCGAAGAATACCTCAAGGGACTGCTTGATGCAGAACGAAAAGCCAAGCTGGATCTTTTGGGCATGGTTTGGGTCCAGCCCGATCCGTGGATGCAAAAATTCACATTGGTGGAGCGCTTCTACCGCGAACACGGCAGCACCAAGATCCCCTCAGATCTGGTCGTTGAGGGCGTTTGGCTTGCCAGATGGCTTTCCGAACAAAAATGCAGGCTTGACGGAAAAAGCAAAAAAAGCCTAACGGCAGATCAAACAGAAAAATTGGCGTCCTTAGGCATTTATCCTCACAACAAATCCCTGCTTTCTGTAAACGAACCGACTGTTTCGTAAAAAACCAAGCCGCCGATGCGGTTGGTTTTTAGACAGCTTTTCACCAAAGCTATTTGAGGAGTGTAAATTATGTATAAACATTTTTTTAAACGATGCTTTGACATTATTTTGTCGTTGTTAGGCATCATTGTATTGGCGTTTCCCATGTTGATTCTTGCGTTGGTCATCAAAGTTGACTCGCCGGGGCCGATATTTTTTAAACAAAAAAGAATCGGCATACATAAAAGTCACTTTACGATCCTGAAATTCAGAACAATGAGAACCGATACCCCGCACGACGCCCCCACCCACGAGCTTTCTGATCCCCAAAAATGGATTACAAAAAGCGGACGGTTCTTGCGAAAGACAAGCTTAGATGAGCTTCCTCAGCTTTTTTGCATCTTCGTCGGAACCATGAGTATCGTCGGTCCCCGTCCTGCACTTTGGAATCAGTTTGATCTGATTAAGGAGCGCGACAAGTACGGTGCCAACGACGTGCGCCCCGGCTTGACCGGCTGGGCACAGATCAATGGGCGCGACGAGCTTGAAATCCCTGTAAAAGCAAAGCTTGACGGCGAATATGTGCAAAAACTCAGCTTCGGCCTTGATTGCAAGTGCTTTTTCGGAACTTTTAAAAGCGTGCTGAAAAGTGACGGTGTTGTGGAAGGCGGCACCGGAGAGATGAAAAGACGGGAAGAAACGAAGGAAGAAGAGGCTGTAAAAAAATGAAGCGAATATTGATCACCGGAGCAAATAGTTATATAGGCACTTCCTTTGAAGAATATATAAAAGAAAACTATCCGAATCAATATGTTGTTGATACCGTCGATATGATAGACGGTAGTTGGCGCGAAAAGAGTTTTTCAGAATATGATAGCGTGTTTCACGTCGCGGGGATCGCACACTCTGACAAAGGTAAGATTAGTGAAGAAAGAGTAAAGCGGTATTATGCCGTCAATACCGATCTGACGATAGAAACAGCCAAGAAGGCAAAAGCAGACGGTGTAAAACAGTTCGTTTTTATGAGCAGTGCCATTGTTTACGGAGAAAGTGCGCCGATTGGTAAAACAAAGATCATTACTAAATGCACACCGGTTAGTCCGGCTAATTGTTATGGCGACAGTAAAGTGCAGGCAGAAAACGGTATTTGTCCATTGAACGGCGAAGGCTTTAAGGTAGTTGTTCTCCGTCCCCCTATGGTATATGGAAAAGGAAGTAAGGGCAATTATCCTTTGCTTGCGAAAATTGCAGTAAAAACACCGATTTTCCCCTATGTCAACAACCAACGGTCGATGCTCTATGTTGAAAATCTATGTGAATTTGTCAGATTGATGATCGAAAACGAAGAACAAGGACTTTTCTGGCCACAAAACGAGGAATACAGCAACACGAGTGAGCTTGTACGAATGATTGCCGCAGCACATGGCAAAAAAATGCCGCTGGTAAAAGGATTTTCGTGGTGTTTGAAATTGATGGGAAAAGTGTTGGGGTATATCAATAAAGCTTTTGGAAATTTATGCTATGACAAGGACATGAGTCTCTATAGAGTGAACTATAACCTAAAAAGTCTGAAAGATTCAATCATTGAAACAGAAATTGGCAAGGGAGAATGAGACAAATGGATGATCTTGTTTCTATAATAACGCCGGCATATAATTGCTCAGCAACTATAGCGGAAACCATTGAAAGTGTACTACACCAGTCATATTCTAAATGGGAATTGTTGATTGTTGATGATTGTTCATCTGATGATACGGTCGATATAGTATCTACTTATGCACAAAAAGATAAGCGTATAAAATTGATACGTATGACTCAAAACTCCGGGTCTGCAGCTGCAAGAAATACCGCGATACAAAATGCCAACGGAAGGTTCATAGCATTATTGGATTCAGATGATTTATGGAAGCCCAAAAAACTGGAATGTCAATTGAATTTCATGCTAGAAAACGGGTATTCCTTTTCGTTTACAGCGTACGATGTTTTCAGAGTATCCTCGGATGGGCATCGTAAAATCTTTGAAGCTCCTCAAAAGATAACTTATTATCAATATTTGAGTAACTCGATTATAGGCTGTCTCACTGTAATGATAGATAAGGAACAGATTCCTGATTTTCACATGGAAAGCGGAGACCTTGAGGATGTATTGACCTGGATGCATTATTTGCGTAGAGGGTATGTTGCATACGGATTAAATGAGAATTTGGCTAGTTACAGGGTAAGTACAGCATCTAAAAGTGCAAACAAAATCCAAAACGCCCTACGATACTACCAATGCTTAAAACAGCAAGAGAATATAGGCTTATTAAAGCGTTTTTGTTGCCATTGCGGATATGTGTATAACGCTACAAAAAAGAGAATATTTGCGAAACGTACAGATGGTTAGAGGTTTAAAACAAGTGATACATACGATTTGAAAGCGCATCAAGCAGTGATGCTGAAATTGCTCATCGAGTTTGATAGAATATGCAGAAATACGATATAGAGTATATTTTGTTCGCGGGCTCTGCATTAGGTGCGGTGCGGCACAAAACAAGTTGATCACAGGAACGATTATTTCCTTACGGACCCAACCAGCCACTTCCAAAAGAAAGGAATCGTCAGTATGACAGATATACTAAAAAAACAAAAAGAAGTTTTACTTGAATTATTGCAGGAATTTGATAGAGTCTGCAAAAAGCATCATATTCCCTATGTGGTCTTTTGCGGAACAGCGCTGGGCGCCGTTCGGCACAAAGGCTTTATTCCCTGGGATGACGATTTGGATGTTACTATGCTGAGAAGCGATTATGAGCGCTTTCTCAAGATCGCACCCGGTGAATTGAACCCGCAGTATTATCTGCAAGCAGAATTTTCCGCCCATTGGCCGATGAACTTTTCTAAGCTTCGCAAAAACAATACCACCTGTCTTGAAAAATACCATCCAAAGGATCCTGCATCCCATCAAGGCATTTATATTGATGTTTTTCCCTGCGACAACGCTTCCGATAACGAATTGGTGCGCAAAATGCAGTTCTATGCCTCTCGGGTCGTGGTGGCAAAGGCTCTGTACAACAGAGGCTATGAAACCGACAGCAAGAAGAAAAAGCTCTTCATGACCTGTTGCCGTCTGCTGCCTTTAAAGCCCTTCCACCGCTTTGCCATGGGTAAAAAGAAAATCGACAGCGCGTGTGTGCATACGTTTTTGGCATGCACATCCAGATACAAGAAAGGAATATACAAGCGTTCTTGGTTTACCGAAACCACAGAAATGGACTTTGAGCACCTGAAGGTTCCGGTATCCGCGCATTATGATGAACTGCTCACCACCATGTACGGTGACTACATGACCCTCCCCAGTGAAGAGGACCGCAAGGTCAAGGTACACGCGATCCTGATAGATACCGAGCGCAATTACACCGAATACGAGCATTATCGTGATGGAATGACCTTTGATGTATACAGCCGTAACATTCACTAAAAGCATTGTCCCCCTTTTCCAATCACCATACAAGAACACAGCGGGGCAATATATGCCTGTGTATTGAACAACAATGAATCAAAACACCTTTAAACCAAAAAAACACCGCTTCCCTACCATTCTCACCGCCGGCTCCAACTACCTGGATATTGATGCGTATGCGTGCATGGTGGGCATGGCAGAGCTGCTTCGACTGCAGGGAGAGGATGCCATCGCCTATTCCTTGGCACCCT
>JAFTMP010000158.1 GCA_017452335.1 Clostridia bacterium | reverse complement strand
TCTTGTTCGCCAAACGGCAGTTTGGCGCATTCGAAGTTTTTGAAGATTCCTAAGAAACTTTTTTCGGAGTTGCAAAGCAACTCCATGGTTCTTAGGCGGTTTCCAAAGGCAGAGCCTTTGGCGGGGTTCGGGGTAGCACCCCGCAAGCTACGCCCGGTGCCTTAGTTAGATGGACAGCGCACTGTCGATGGCGTTTGCAATGACGGTGCTCAGCGCCTCCATGGCGGCGTCGGCTTCCTTTAAGGAGACGAAAAAGCTTCTGCCGTTGTCAAGAAGGGAAGACAGGGCGGGCCGGGCGGTGAGTTGCTCGTGCAGTCCTGCCTTTTGGAGGACCTCCTCCACCAGGGTGGAGGAATCCACCACGGTGGGCACGCCCAGCGCTAAGACGGGCACACCAAGCTGTGCTTTTGTAAAGGCGGGGCGGTCGTTGCCTACCCCCGAGCCGGGGGCAATGCCGGCAGTGGAGAGCTGAACGGTGGTGGCAAGACGCTCGGACGAGCCTGCGGCAAGGGCGTCCACGGCTAAGATGAGGTCGGGATGCACGGTTGAGATCAGTGCCTTGATGGTCTCAGCGCTTTCCATGCCGGTATCGCCCAGCACCCCGGGAGCAAGAGCGGCTACACTGCGGTGGGAAAGCCGTTCAAAAAGAGGGGGATCCAAGAGCTTTACATGCCTGGTCACGGTGATGCGCTCCACCACCATGGGTCCAAGGGCATCGGCGGTCATGCGGCGGTTTCCTAACCCCGCCACCAGTACCGTCATGTCTTCCGAAAGAGCGGCGTCTTCACCCTTGCTTTGTTTTATCAGTTCGCAAAGGAGCGCAAACAAGCGCTGGGAAATGGCTTTTGATGCCCGTCTGCACCCTCTTTCGTCGGCAAGCCACAGCTTGCCCACCTGCAGAGTCTCATACCTGCCCTTTGCCCTGCCGAAGAGCTTTCCCGCGTCGTCGTTTTCCACGGTGAGCACTCCGTGGGAAAAGCCCTCCAGCAGTCCTTCCTCAAAGCGGATGCCCGCGGGAAGGGGCTGTTGCTCGTCGATCCATTCGGCGGCAAGGTCACTGCGAAAGTATTTGAGGGTGCTTTTGCAGCAGGGGGCAGGACACCCACGGGCGGGAACGGGAAAATGGCGGCTGTAAAATTTTTTTGTGGCGGCGCTTTTTAAAAATTCTTTTTTCGGCATAAATTCCTCGCAGAAAAACAGTTTTTTTGCCTTTTAGCAGGCAAAAACGGGCGATGTGTTCGTTTTTGTACCGATATTTTGTGCATCCTGCCGAAAAACATGCATGTTTTTTGTGCAAGTTGCTTGATTTTCGGAAGGACAAAGGGCGTGAAAAAAATTTAAAATATTTTTTAAAGGAAAACAAAATACCCATTGCAAAAATGAAAAAAAGATGCTATAATAAACGGGTAAACATGGCGCAATGCGCCCATTGTCTTTTTCTGTTAAAAGGGGGAAAACCTGATGAAGCGAATTCTGGCACTCATACTCAGCGCGATCATGCTGCTCGGCTCGCTGTGCTCTTGCGCAGCCTACTACTCACTCTTCGGCTACGACGAAGACTATACCGGTCCCATGATCCAGGCATATCTTTCCGATCTGCCCACGACCTTTGACCCGATGTATGCGTATCTCGACGACTCCGCAACCTACATCATGTCTCTGCTTTATGAAGGACTTTACAAGTACGACGCCAATGGCAAGGTCGTAAAGGGTCTGGCAGAGAGCATGAAGAAGACTCTTTGGGATGCCGAGACCGGTGAATTTGAAATTGAGATCACCTTGAAGTATTCCCGTTGGAATGACCAGGCAACGGTTACTGCCGACCAGTTCGTATATGCTTGGCAGAGATTGATCGATCCTGCGGCAAACAATGCATCTGCAGTGCTGCTGTATCAGATCAAGAACGCCCGCAAGATCAAGGACGCAAGAGACGATCTGACCAAGTATGACTTCGGTGCTACCGCTGTAGGTACCGATATTCTGCGTATTCAGTTAGAGCCCGGCGCACAGGATGAAAACGGCCTGTACGGTGAGCCCGATCTTGATGCATTTATCAATAACCTGGCAAGCCCCGTGCTGGTACCTCTTCGTTCCGAAGCGATTTCCAAGCTGACTGACTGGGCAAGCTCTAACGCAACGGTTGTAAGTAACGGTCCCTTCTATTTGAAGTCCTTCAACTATAAGGAGATCACCGCTTCCTCAAGCGAGAGCAGAATCATTCGTCTGGAGCGCAACAAGTACTATCTGCGTAACGACGAGACCGACCCTGTAGATAAGTATGTAAAGCCCTACGGCATTACCATCAATCTGCAGACCGCCGGCACCGATTATAAGAATGCCGCTGCTATGGCGATCGCCGAATACGGCGAGGGCGCAAGAGAATTCATCAGCTATCTGCCCCTTGATCAGAGAGCAGAATATGCTGACGCTGTAAAGCGCACGGAGTCCCTCTTTACCCACACTTATTATTTCAACACCAACAATCCTCTCCTTAAGGATGCACGCGTCAGACAAGCATTGTCTTTGGCAATCGACCGCAGTGCACTGGTCAAGGAGCTGGTATTTGCTAAGGAAGCAACCTCCATCGTAAACGGTTCCGCTACCGCTACCGACGTGAAGACCACCGCAGATACCGCAAAGGCACAGGCGCTGCTCAAGGAAGCGGGCGTAACCTCCGGTTCCTTCAACATCACCGTGAAGCAGGGCGATGAGGTTTCTTTGAAGACTGCAGAGTTCTGCAAGACCGCATGGGAAAAGCTGGGCTTCACCGTAACCATCAATGAGCTTGGGGCTGTGGCATATAGTGAAAACTACTACGACGGCGTTCACGACATGTTCAACGAGTGCTTCAAGGCAAACGGTGAGGAAGTTGTCTTCATCAACGAGTATCAGCAGGTGGACAAGGACGGCAACCCCGTATTCCAGGATGAAGAGAAGAAGATCCCCGTGATGGTAAGAGAAGAACACAAGGCAGACGGCTTTGATATCATTGCCATCGACCTGTACCAGGCTGCACAGGATCCCTTCACCGTGCTGGCACCCTTCTCCAAGTACTTCTCCGGCGGAGCAACCGACCTGTCCCAGGCAATCGACGAGTACAAACCCATCCTGCCCACTACCGGCTACGACAGCGACGCTTACAACACCCTTATCGAAGAGGCTTATGCCTTAAGCGGTGAAGAGAGAAGCGCGAAGCTGGCAGAAGCAGAAAAGTTGCTTATGCAGGATCTGCCCGTAATGCCCGTGTTCACCTTCGAAAACGCAGTACTTTGCTCTTCTGCACTGAAGAAGGTAAGCTATGGCTACGGCGGCGTTGTAAACTTCAAGGCAACCAAGTATCCCGATTACGTTGACCCCGAAGCCATCGTAGACGAGGAATAATAGCATTTCAAACGGGGTTGTTGCGTTGCAACAGCCCCGTTTTGGCTGAACACCGCAAAGAGCGGAGAAGAAAGGATCTTTGCAATGGCATCCTATCAATTTACAGATGAAAATGAGATTAAAATATTCATTCTTTATCTTTTAAAAAACATGAACCGTCCGTTGCTCTTCAGCGAGGTCAACGACATGGTCCGCCAGGATGAGCTGGTAAACTATATGGACTTTGCCGAGTGCTTGGGTCAGCTTGTGAGAACCGGAAACGTGTTCACCCGCATCACCGGCGCGGGACTAACTTATGAGATCACCCCCCAGGGGCGGCAGGTTGCCGATACGCTGGAGAGCAATATCATGGGCTATATCCGCACCAAGAGCTTGAAGAGCGCCCTGCGCTATCTGTCCTTTAAGGATAGCGGCACCAAGATCGCGGTGCAGAAAAGCCCCCGTGCCGACGGACGCATGGACATGAGCTTTACCGTGACCCAAAAGGGAGACACGGCGCTCTCGGTCACGCTGATTGCAGATAACGACTACCAGGCGCGGCAGATGGAATATAATTTCAAAACACAGCCCGAAACGGTGTACAAGTCTATCTTGTCTCTGCTTGCGGGCGACGCGGGATATTTTTTGAAATAAGACGCACGGTTAAGACAAAAAACGCTGTTCCCATTTGGCGTGATACTCCAAGCGGAGTATCACGCCGGTTCTTTTCGCGGCACTCACAAGGTGAGTGCAGGCGAGTGATATTGCTACGCAGTGGTATTCGGCTTACGCCGAGTGGTATTTGCTTCGCAAGCTTCGGGGCGAATAGAATATCACTGTGAGGTGTAGCCGAACAATATCACTGCCCGTAAGGGCAATATCACTCTTTGCGTCAGCAAAGAATATCACTTTTTATAGTACAGAAAAAGAGAGGGCTATTGGCATTGTGATACCATGAGCTCTTTCTTCTGTTTTTTATCGCCGGTTTCGCCTTTGTATTACAAAAGCATCGGGTCATGCCCATACCCTTATTTTATTTCTCCGATAAGGACAACAACCATTTTGCGGGAACGGCGTTTTTGAACACTCAAAAGAGTCAAGCCGTAAGACCAGCGCGGGATTAGTCAACTAAATATGGACAAAAAGCGACAATATTTAACGTATTTTTAAAAAATCTTCTCGAAAAGATTGAAAAAATGTTAAAAAACTATTGACACGTGAAAAAAATATGGTATAATGAGTTATGATACATTTTTCAACAATTCGGGAATCCGCTGATTTCCCCTTCGGCAGAGGTTTTTAAACCAAAGGAGCAGGTGTGGCTGAGCAACAAGATATCAATAATTTGCTTTCTTTGGTGAAAAAAGGGGATCAGCAAGCCTTTTACATGCTGGCGGAGCAGTTTGAGCCGCTGATCGCAGGTGCGGCAAAGCGCTTTTGTAAGCCCCCTGTTTTTGCCCCGGAGGATGCGCAGGATCTGCGTCAAGAGGCGATGCTGGCGCTCTTTAAGGCGGCAAAACGGTATGATGCGGGGCAAAATGCAGTAACCTTTGGGCTGTATGCGAAAATTTGTATCAATAATCGTTTGATCTGTGCCCGTCGGCACCGCTTGCGCAAGCTGCGCACCGATGGCAGAGGCGTAGGCAGACCGCGCAAGGAAGCGCCGATTAAGAAGGGGAACAAGGGACGTGTCCCCCTTCCCACCGATATACAGCTTGAACGGCTGATGGCGCTTGCCCGACATGACTTAACAGACATCGAAGAAAAAGCATTTGATTTGTACTTATCGGGTGCCACGTATAAAGAAATCGCGCAACAGCTTGGTTGCTCGGTTAAAATGGTTGATAATGCGCTCACACGTGCAAAGAGAAAAGTGAAAAAGCATGCACAGCAGGTGCAGGACTGAGTTTCATCAAGACTTTTTTCGGCAGATGCCGTAAAAATAAATGGCAAAAAGCAATAAAAAACCGCAGAAGTTTTCTAAAGCATGAGAAAAACGAGGGGGGAGTGTTGCTTTGCGCCGACTATATGCCCGTGTAGCTTAAAGAGAGCGTTGTACCAAATTCATTTGTTTCAAAGGTGGCGGTGACAGTCCGCCCTGGGTAAAATAAAATTCGCAAAGCGAGGAAAAAACATGTATCAGGACATCACATTGACTTGTAAGGAATGCGGAAACGAGTTCGTATTCACCGCAGGCGAGCAGGAATTCTACGCAGAGAAGGGCTTCCAGAATCAGCCCAAGATGTGCAGAGCGTGCCGTCAGGCAAAGAAGAACGGTGGACAGCCCAAGAAGGAAATGTTCACTTGCGTATGCGCAAACTGCGGCGGCGAAGCAAAGGTTCCCTTCGAGCCCACCAATGACAGACCTGTATACTGCAGCGCATGCTTCGCAGCAATGCGCGCTGAGCAGTAATCTGCCATAGACAACCACTCTTTTACACGAGCGAATATTGTCAACTCGGGGAGTTGTCTCACCTTCGTGAGGCAACTCCCTCGTTTTATTACGTAAAAACTATGGAAAGAACCTATGATTTTAGTGCCTGCAGGCTGTGTCCGCGGGCGTGCGGAGTAAACCGTCTGCAGGGGTCGGGCTTTTGCGGTGCCGGCGATGAGATGAAAATTGCCAGAGCGGCACTTCACTTTTGGGAAGAGCCCTGCATTTCGGGTAAGGAGGGCTCGGGTACCGTCTTTTTTTCGGGCTGTACGCTGGGGTGCGTATTTTGCCAAAACGGCGAGATCAGCCGAAAAAAGCAGGGAAAAGCCCTCTTTGGAAAGGTCATTTCAAAAGAGGAGCTGCAAAAGATCGCCTTTGACCTCAAGGCGCAGGGCGCCAACAACATCAATTTGGTCACCCCCTGCCACTATGCTCCTTTGGTGCGCGAGGCGCTTCTGCCAATCAAGGAGCGCTTGAACATCCCCATCGTGGTCAACACAGGCGGCTACGATACTCTCACACAGCTCTCCTTTTTTGAGGGTCTTGCCGACATCTATCTGCCCGATTTTAAGTTTTTGTGGGCGCAAAGCGCCAAAGACTACGCCCATGCTCCCGACTATCCCCAAGTCTGC
>JAFTMP010000157.1 GCA_017452335.1 Clostridia bacterium | reverse complement strand
TATGATTTTGACGGCGAAACAAGAACTGTGGATGTGCACATGCGTACGCTTCGTCAAAAGCTGGGCACATGCGGGGAACTTATTGAAACGGTCAGAGGTGTTGGCTATCGGATCGGAGACGCCCGATGAAAAGTGCGGTTTTCAGAGCGATCTGCATTACCTGCGCCGTGCTCATCCTGCTCACGGCAGGGGGAATGCTCTTTGCCGTACACGGACAAACGGAAGAGACCCGCATCAAAGAGCTGGAAAGCAAGACGCATTACCTTTTGCAGGGCTATCATTTGGGCGGGATCCCTTATTTGGAATCGGTGCAAAATGCGGGAAAAGAACGCATTACCCTGATTTCTCCCCTTGGAATGGTGCTGTATGACAGTGAGGCAGACGCGCAAAGCATGGACAGCCATGCAGATCGTCCGGAGTTTTTGCAGGCACTGGAGGCAGGGAAGGGCAAGGTGATCAGACCCTCTTCTACCATGGGAAAAAAGACCTATTATATTGCACTGCGGGCAGAGGATGGAAATGTGTTGCGTCTCTCGGTGAACGAACAGGCATTGATTCAGATGATCGACAACAGCGCTTCGGTCATTGCCGCGATCTTAGTACTGCTGGTTGCGCTTGCCGCTTTGGTGGCAAAGCAACTGACCGCTACGGTCATTTCGCCCATCAATAAATTGAATTTAGACCGACCTCTTGAAAATGATACCTATGAAGAATTCACGCCCCTTTTGATGCGGTTGGAGCATCAGAACAAAGAGATCGAAACACAGTTTGCGCAGCTTCAGGCAAAAAGTCAGGAGCTGGAGCTGATCACCGAGAACATGGGAGAGGCGTTTGCCGTATTTTCTGCGGAAGGAAAGGTGCTTCTTGCCAATCACGCCGCAGAACGGCTCTTTGGCTGTTATGATCTCACGGACCGTCCCATCGACTCCTTTTGTAAGGAGGAGCAGCTTTTAAATGTGATGAAGCGTGTCTTTGCAAGAGAAGCGGTGACGGAGAACTACCAAAAGGATGGTAAGGTCTATCATATTTCTGCCTATCCTGTCAGCACGGGTGGAGAATACGCGGCAGTGCTGGTGGCAGAGGATGTGACGCACAGAGAAAATGCAGAGCAGATGCGCAGAGAGTTTACTGCCAATGTTTCCCACGAGCTTAAAACACCTCTGACCACCATCATGGGCTCCTCTGAGATCATCGCGGAGGGCATCGCAAGACCGGAGGATCACGCAACGATCTGCCGCGGCATCCATACCGAAGCGGCAAGATTGCTGACACTGATCGAAGATATCATCAAGCTCTCCCGCCTTGATGAAGGGCAGATCCGTGCTCAATTTGAAGCGGTAGAATTAAAGGCTTTGGCAGAATCGGTGCTGAGCAGACTGACCCAAAAGGCAGCCCGTCACCAAATTTCCCTGCATGCAGAGGGGGAAGCGGTTTTTGTATCGGGCGTGAGTGCCACGCTTCACGAAATGCTTTTCAATCTTTGCGATAACGCCATTATTTATAACCGTCCTAATGGATGGGTAGAGGTGAGGGTGGAAAAAAGAGCAGACAAGGCGGTGCTGGCGGTGCGTGATAATGGTATCGGCATTGAAAAAAGCGACCATCCCCGCATTTTTGAGCGCTTTTACCGCGTGGATAAGAGCCGTTCCAAGGCAGTGGGCGGAACGGGCTTGGGACTTTCCATTGTGAAGCACGCCGTGCTGTTGCACAAGGGTGAGATCATCCTTGAAAGTACGCCCGGAGAGGGTACTACGATCACGGTTTTGCTTCCGCTGCTTACTTTGGATCAAGACCCAAAAACAGAAGAAAACCACTAACAATTCAGTTTTTTTGAGGGTGTCTTAAATGCAGAGCATTTAAGGCACCCTTTTTTTGCAAAGATCATTTAAAATATGAACCGAAAACGACAAGAGAGCAATAATTGTCTTATTTTGAGGAAAATATGTCTTGTATTGTCCGATAGAAATATGTACAATGACTATGTATCGAAGAATGCTCGATAACATTTCAATGAGGAGAAACATCATGAAAAAAAGAATTATTTCGGTATGCTCGCTTCTTTTGGTGTTGGCTCTGCTATCGGGTGCTTTTGCCGCAGTAAGTGCACTGATTGATACATCGGTATACGCTGCTGAAAGCGCGCCCACCGGCAAGAGCGAGCCGCTGTCCCTGCGCGTGGGCACCTTCAACATTCAAGCAGGTGCAGGCGTGGGCTACAACTTCAAGATCCTTGCTAAACAGATCACAAACGCAAAGTTAGATATTGTGGGCTTGCAGGAAGTGGATAAGCTGACCGGCAGAAACAGAAAGCAGGACACCATGAAGGCACTTGCTGAGGCAACGGGCTATGAGTATTACGGCTACTCCAAGTGCATTACCCTTGACGGCGGTGAATACGGACACGGTATTCTTTCCCGGTATCCCATCACCTCCTATGACACGGTGCTTTTACCCGGCGGCGGTGAACAGCGTGCCTACGGTCATGCCGTGATCGAAGCAGACGGCATCACCTTCGATTTTATCAACACCCATCTGACTTGGCCCGAGAAGAGCGCCCGTGCCAAGCAGTTCCCCCTGCTTGAAAAGCTGATGGCTTCCAAGCAGACTGCCATTTTCGTGGGGGATATCAATACCGAGGATACCGAGGAATACATGCCTTATTTCCCCAATTGCAATTTTGCAAACGGTGCGGATACCTATTATGTAACCAATCCCGAAGTTGGCGGCGGTGCTATTGATAATATTATCACCACCTCCAATACCATCACGCAGATCGCCACCGGATGTGAAAACAAAAGGGCATATTCAGACCACTATATGCTGTGGGCGGATTTGCAGATTAAGAGAGATACCGGCTTTAAAAAAGAGGACGGCGGCATTCGCTACTACGACGAGGGCGTGGCGCTGACAGGCTGGCAGGTCATTTTGGGCAATGTCCACTATTTTGATCCTCAAACCGGTTTGATGGTAACGGATAAGGTGAGTGTAGAGGGCGAGACTGTTTCTCTTGAGAAATTCTCCTTCAAGGGCTTCACCCTATATAGACTCTCCCCCAAGGCGGAGCCCTTTAAAAATCACATCCCTCAGCAGTGGCTCAAGTGGCTGCTGGAGGTGGATCGGGCTGCCGAAAAGAGTACTTATAAGAATCTGACCAAGGGTGCGTTTTACCGTGTATCCTATACGGCAGACGATCAAGAGCACGATCCTTCTGCATTTGCCGTAACGGCAAAAAATTTCCTTCTTTCCTATCAGTTCTCCGATACAGAGCTGAAGGCATCGGAAAACTATACCTTCGAGATCTGGTATAAGGACGCTGATGTGAAGGAGGACTATAAGCGCGTCACCACCAAAGCGTATAAAGTGTACGAGCTGCAGGGCAACAGCAATGTGCTCTACCGTTTGCCCGTATACGAGGCAGGTATGACAGACCTGACCACCAATAAAGGAAAAACCAATACGTATGATATGGTGATCGTGGTTTACGAGGGCGAAACGATCGTTGGCTACAAGCAGATCGCGGTGGATTATACCGATTCCGCCGAGCTTTTTCTGGGCGACGTAAAGTAAACGGATTTCTCACATAATATTGAAGCAGTTTTATTAAACGAAAAAACAAGGAGACATATCATGAAAAAGAGAGTTCTGTCCTTCTTTTTGATGCTGATAACGGCTCTATCTCTGATCTTTACCGCGACGCTTTCTTCCTTCGCGGTTGATGAAAATGAAGGAACCGATAAAGCTTTAGGGGCGTTTAAGGAGTTAAGCGCGGTGATCACCTTGCCCGACGGCACAGATATCACCGGTGAAATGACCGATAACAGCTACGGAAGCTATCAAGGAGATCTGACCTGGTACTATGAGCGTGAGGGTTACCGCTGGACGGTAGAAGGGGGCAAGCTGATCATCGGCGGCACCGGAGCCGTTGAAGAAAGCAGTTATCCCTGGACCCGCTTTTCAGAGGAGATCACCGAGATCGTGGTACTGCCCGGGTCTGTGAGCTCCATTGGTAAGAACGCCTTTGCGGGTCTTGGCAAGGTTCAAAAAATTTCTCTTGGCAAGGGTGTCAGTGCCATTGGCGAAAAGGCTTTTGCGTGCGGTGCGGACGGTCTGACCGTTAGTATTTTCGCTGATGTAAAGAGCGTGGGTGCCAAGGTGCTTGACGGTTGCAAGAATGTAAAAGTGGTTTTAAATAACGGGACCAAGGATGCCCTCATGGGCGGTGTGAATGCCGATAACGATGTTTTGGCAGGAGCCGCATTTGTGGAGAATACCGTGGGCGCATTGACGGTCACGCCTTATACCGAGGGAGGTCTTGCGGGCTTTGAAAACAAGGACGGCGCGACACAACTGTTGACCGTTCTCAAGGATGCACAGGGCAACAATGTGGATCTTTCTGCGTATACCGTCCGTTTGATTTTTACGGACGGTCAGAGAATCCGCGAAAACGGCGGCTGGTTTTCTGCAGCAATGAAATTAAGCGACATCGCGCCTGCCTCAAAGGACGATGCCATTGGTCTGTGGCGCTTTAAGATTTGCGAGGCAGAGGGTGAGAATCAGTTTATTCCCCAGTATGATTCTTCTTATGTGGTAACCGTAGAGCTCTACGGCGCGGATGGTGTGCTTGCATACACCGGTGCCTCCGGGGTGAACAAATTCAAGGTTCAAGAAGAGCCCATCTACGATCAAGTGACCGCTACGCCCGGCTATGCGGCAGCAGAAAACTATCTGAATGTGGATTTTGGCGAGGAAGTGAGCTTGTCTAAATTGGAGGTCGGCTTTTATCAAGATTCCGGCAGATATTATCACTTTGACATCTATGCGACCAATGATCCCACTCTGCCGCTGTCTAAGTGGACGTACATCGGCGAGCAGCATGATGAAACACCCAGCGAAGGCTCCTATACTTTTACATTTGATAGTGAAGGGGCGGCATACCGCTACTACCGTATCTACGGAACATATAACTCCTCCAACTGGGCACTTCACTTTGCAGAGGTGCACGGCTTTGTGGAGTCGGATTTGCAGAACGTGACCTTCGTGGTAGACGGTAAGGAAACGGTGAAGCAATTCCTCCTTGGCGAAATTCCCGTGGTGGAAGACCCCTTTAAGAATCCGATTTACGGCGAAAAAGAAGAAACATTCTATGTGTTCCTTGGCTGGTCTGACGGCAAGACTCTTTATGAGCCCGGTTGCGCGCTTCCCGAGGTAACGGGTGATGTGACCTACACGGCAGTTTTTGAAGAGTTGACTGATGATGGAAGCAAGCCCATTGAACCGCCTGCAAACTCCCCTGTAAATTCGCCCGCAGATTCTTCTGTTGATCCTTCGGCAGATTCTTCTGCAGATCCTTCTGCACCGTCCGGCGAAGATCCTTCCGATGATTCTTCAGCAGATCCTCTCGTGATCGGTGCGATCGTTGCGGTAGGGTCAGTCGTTGTGATTGTTGTTGCAGTGGTCATCTTCAAAAAGGTTTCCGGTAAGAAATCTAACTAAATAGTATTTATAAAAAATGCCTGTATAAAAAATGCCTGCGGTATACGCCGCAGGCATTTTCGGTATCTTATTCACTTTCTTTTGAGGATTGCTCTTCTTCATTTTCTTTGCCGGGGGCTTCTTCCTCGGTCTCTTCGAACTCCTCCTCTTGTGCCGCCATCTCTTCTTCAAGCTGCTCTTGCAGTTCTTGGTCGCGTTCGTTGATCTTCTTGCTCCACTTGGAAACTAAGATCAATCCACCGCCAAAAAGAACCGCCAAGATGATATACCAGATCACATCCAGAATCTTTTGAAAGCTGCCAGCCGAAGTGCCTTCTTCCGCAAAGGCAAACAAGGGCAGAATGCAGAACATCAAAAGGGAAGAGAAGGGATATATAGACTTTTTCACGGGCAATACCGTCCTTTCGTATCGTTTACCCGCAAAGTATACAGCAAAAAAGGGGAAAAGTCAAGAGGGCAGGGAAAGTTATAAAAATCCCTTCATTTTTTCAAGGGTATCTCTTTCATAATCCGAAAGATGCTTCATCAGAGCCTTGGCATAGGGGTCGGCGTTTGGAAATTTTTTCAGTTTCTTTTCCGCGTTGATCATGCCCATGGTACTTCCGGTCATCAGCATTTGTGCCACGTGGCTGTCGCTGTCGTTCATCATCAAATTGAGTGATACCATACCGTCGGTACGTATTTTTTCCATGCGGGAAAGTCCCTTGGGCTTCCCGCCCCGTTCCTTCATGCGGTTTTGTACGTTTCGGCATACCGATAAATATTCCGCGCTCTGACAGCGCAGAGAATCGGAAAGATCCCTTCCCCTGTTTCCTTTTAATAAATGGGTTGTGGTGCCCAGCCCCATCAGTGCATTTTTATATATTTCTTGGTATAGTTGGGTTGTTTGATCCTTTTTCATAGATGCTCCTTTACATTGCTTGATGTTTGGTCGTCCTGTTTTTCATTATAAGGTCCGTCATGATTATTCTGCAAAAAAAGACAGAAAAATATTTAACCTGTACTTGAAAAATTAAAAAAATTTAATGGAAAATCAAGAAAATTACTCTTGACTGATTAAAAAAGTTGTGATATGATATCCTATCATAAATATAAGTTAAAGAAAATTTTGAAGAAAAAAGAATGTAGGAGGAAGGAAAAATGGAAATCAATAAGCGTCCCGAAACTATGGCACGGATCACCACTCCCCAGCTTGCAGAAGCCTTTATTGCAGAGCAGGTTGCGGAAATTCAAAAGCAGGTAGGCGACAAAAAGGTACTGCTGGCACTGTCCGGCGGTGTGGATTCCTCTGTCGTTGCGGCATTGCTGATCAAAGCAATCGGCAAGCAGTTGGTTTGCGTGCATGTAAACCACGGACTGATGCGCAAGAACGAGTCTGAAAACGTTATCGAGGTTTTCGGCAAGGAGCTTGATGCAAATCTGGTGTATGTTGACGCAACAGACCGTTTTCTGAACCTTCTTAAGGATGTGTCTGATCCCGAAACGAAGAGAATCATCATTGGAAACGAGTTTATCGAAGTTTTTGCAGACGAAGCACGCAAGCTTGAAGGCGTTTCCTTCTTAGCACAGGGTACGATCTACCCCGATATTCTCGAGAGCATCAAGCAGGCAGAGGGCAAAGAGGCTGTGAAGTCCCATCACAATGTGGGCGGACTTCCCGAGGACCTTCAGTTTGAGCTTGTTGAGCCCCTCAAGTTCCTTTACAAGGACGAGGTAAGAGTGGTGGGCGAAACACTGGGACTGCCCCACGCAATGGTATACCGTCAGCCCTTCCCCGGACCCGGTCTTGGCGTGCGTTGTCTTGGCGCCATCACCAGAGACAGACTCCACGCACTGCGCGAGGCAGATGCCATCCTGCGCGAGGAGTTTGACAACAGCGGCCTTGCAGGCAAGGTTTGGCAGTATTTCATCGCCATTCCCGATATCAAATCTGTGGGCGTGAAGAACGAAAGCCGCTACGAAGGCTGGCCCGCCATCATCCGCGCTGTCAATACCACGGATGCTATGACCGCCACCATCGAAGAGATCCCCTACGCAGTCCTGCATAAGGTCACTGCCCGCATCACCGCAGAGGTAGAGGGCATCAACCGCGTCCTCTACGACCTCACCCCCAAACCCACCGGAACCATCGAGTGGGAATAATTAAGTAAGGTTTTTAAGTGGCTTGGAAGCCTTATTCCAAGCCACTTTTTTTGCAAAATTGACAGTTTTGCGTGACAACACTTTGACAACAGTTTGGATTTTACAAAAGGAAATAAAATGCTTATGTTTAGCAAAAAAGCGACCGAAATCAGCACAACTCAAATTGTGGATAAAATTGAATCGGCTGTCTTAGATTTCGTGAAGCCTTACGGATTTAAAAAACACGGAAGAACTCTACATCGTTTCGTTTCGGGAGACATTTCACAAGTGATTCATTTTCAAAGTGGAATGTCAACAAAAGGAATGAAGGGGCTTCTGTGTGTAAATGTTGGCATTCGCATTCCGGAATGTTCTGAAAGAACATTTTCTCCCACAAAAGATAAAAAGTATTATCAAGAGTATGAATGCACGATTCGTTCCAGACTTGGCATAGTCAGTGGCAAGCAAGAAACTTGGTATGATCTTCGTAAGAAAACAGACAAAATCATAAAAAGCATCATTGATGAATTGGACCAATATGTTTTGCCTGCTTATGAAGAATTAAACAGCCGAGATGCTATCCTTACACACAGAAAAGATTATCCGTTGTTAGATAATATGCATCATCTTGTCGCTTTGGAAGAATGTATGATTTACGGTTATCTCGGAAACATCGAAAAGGCAAAAGAACTGTTTGAAGCATATTACAAATCTGCTGTTGATGATTATAACGATAAGATGCAAAATGGCATGCAGTATTATTTAGAAAAAGGCAACCGAATTGTATATATGGGACAAGTAATTACTGCAGAAAAAGATGGGTATATAACTTTACGCGGAGCGAATCACGCACATATCGATTATCTTGATGAATTGGCTGTTAGTCTCGACTTGAGGTAAAAGCCACCCGTCATTATTCCACAAGCATATTTGCAACTTTTTCTGCAACAAAAATTTTGATAGATGAAATAACAGATGGGAAATCGGTGTCAAAATCGCCTTTTGGGATATACATAGGGTACAAATAAGCTAAAGAAGAAGCGAGAAAAAGAGAGGATAAAGAAAAGTGCCCTGTGAAGGAAAAACGCTGTAACAGCATAGTCCGGTACAACAAACAATAGTTTTTCGGAGCCAATCCCGGTGTTTTTAAGGACAAGATTAAGGGACTGACTCAAATGCCAACCAGTGCATTTGAGTCAGTCCCTTTTTATATTAAAGTGGCAGTTTTGGCTATCCGATAGTGACAGTTTCTTTTTCTTCATTTGTTTTCATGTCTGCTTGAAGAGCTCTGTAAACTTCAAGAAGCTGTTTTCTGGAGGAAACGCCGAGCTTGCTATACAGGTTCTTGTTGTGGAATTTCAAGGT
>JAFTMP010000156.1 GCA_017452335.1 Clostridia bacterium | reverse complement strand
CCCCTCTTCCTCATTCCCATCGGCGCGGCAGTGGTCATTGCCATCGGCGGCGCACTCTTTGCCGTGATGAAGAAAAAGAAGGCGTAAAAGCAAAATCGACCATATCAAAATGAAAGACACCCTTTTTCGGGGTGTCTTTCTCTTGCAAAAAAGAAAAAAGTATGGTATACTGTCCTAAGTTGCATCATCAAACCGAAAACGAGGAAGAAAAAATGTCTATTGAACTTGTAAAAGCCTACTTTAAGGGCACCAAATATGAAGAACGTATCACCATCCAGCCCACCCTTTCCGACACCGTGGAGCATGCGGCGCAGGTCATCGGCTGTGAGCCCAGAGAAATTGCCAAGACCATGTCCTTTTTGGTGGACGATGAACCCATCCTCATCGTTTGCGCAGGGGATGGCAAGATCAGCAACCCCAAGTACCGCGCCTTTTTCCACAAGAAGGCGGCAATGATCAAATGGGAGCAGGTGGAGGACTATATCGGTCACGCCCCCGGCGGAGTCTGCCCCTTTGGCATCAAGGAGGGGGTCAAGGTCTATCTTGACAATTCCCTTCTGCGCTTCACCACCGTATACGCTGCGGCGGGAGAAGCCAACGCCACCATTGCCCTTTCCCCCGAAGAGCTTTTTGAAGCATCGGGCGCCCTTGCGTGGATCGACGTTTGCAAGCTCCCGGGAGAGGAATAACCCCTAAAAGTTCATCAAAAACGAGCCGTTTGAAGGAGCAGTCCTTTCGCAAAACGGCTCGTTTTATTTTTTTGAAATTTTCAAATTTTTTTAAATTCGCCGTTGACTTTTTCTCATTCTTTACGACTTATATGGTAGAAGAACTAAAAAGGAGGCGCACAACATGAAACACCGACTGATCAAAATAACCTGTACCATTCTCCTCTCGGCGCTTTTGATGGGCTTTTTAGCGCCCCTTCTTTCTACCGCCGAGCCCTCGCTCCCCTTACCCTCAAAGGAGCAAGCAAGAGAAACGGTAATGGGCGCGCTGTTTTCCTATTGGCTGCTTATCGGATATTACGACGACTTTTGTATGACCGATGAGGAGTGGGCACAGCGGCTTAAAACCATCGTCAACCCCGAAACCTGCGATCTTTATAGAAATTGGCTTAAAGAACAGGGGCTTCTTCTGTACGAGACCCCCGCACGCCGCGTGTTTGACATCGTGGATCCGCACACGGGAAAAACCGTGGAAAGCCTTGATATGCACGTCTTTCCCGAAGGGGTCACTATAAAGACGCTGGAAGCGCTTTACGATCAATACGCCCTCAAAACGCACTATATCCAATTTTTCACCTGCTCTGAGGTGCACGACTATAACGCCCCCTGCTATAACGTCTATCTGCAAGAGGCAGACGGCAAGCTTTACGGTCGTTCACTTGAGTACGAGCCGGAGGGCAACTATTCTCATCAAGGTCCGTTTACCGACAGCTTTGACGAAATGAAATATCTTGAAAAAGAAACGCACGGCGGATCTCTTTGCGTTTCCGTCAAAAAGAGGGACAAATCTAACAGGCTCCATCATTCCTACTATGTTTATGTACAAATGACCGAAAAGGGGTGCCGCGTCATTGATTCCCAGTGGGCAGCATTTGACACCTTTGATTACGAGCACCCCCACCTGCCCTACGATCCAAGCCATCAAGAGATCTACGAGGCGGCATTCAAGGCAACCTTCCTTGCAGGCGGCGTCTATTGGGAATTCCCCTCCACCACCGCACAGATGCCCCAAGATGAATGGTCCGATTTAGAGCTTCGTCAATTTAAACACCAATGGCTCACCGAGCAGGGACTGCTTCAAGATTGGTCCGCCCCCCCTCTTGCAGAAGAAATGGGCTTGACAGAGGGTGACGTTTACTACTATCCTTATCTCATGGCATACCCCCTTGCAGAAGGTATGACGGCGCAAAAGTTTAAAAAGATCGCCCGTACCTATCTTGCCGAAGGATACGTGGAGCAGATGTTTAAAAAGGGAAATCTTCAGCTTGTAGAATATAACGGCAAGCTTTACGATTGCGTCCCCGGAGCAGGCAGTCTTGTAACCTATGATCTCAGCTTGACGCGGATCGTTAGCCTTTCAAAAACGCACGCCGTGCTGTCCTTTGATGAGTACGGCTGGCTTCGCGGTGATGCGGGAACGTTAGAAATGACCAAAACCAAGGACGGCTGGAAGGCAACGGGAGGAACATTCTTTGAATGGTGCTTCGAATATGAAGAGCCGACTACCGTGGACCCGCCCGCTACAAAAGACGATACCCTTTTCCGGGCGCTGACGGGTGTTTTCTGTGCCGTTACCGCCTGTGCGGTCACTGCAGTTTTGTATAGAAGAAAAAAGAGAGTTTTTTAAATTCAAAACACCCCAAGGGGCGCTCAAATGCCATTCATTTGAGCGCCCCTCCTTTCTTTTTGTTGACAAGCGCGTGCTTTTATGATACCATGAAACCGTAAGAAAAAATTTTTTTATTTTTTTTAAAAAAGTGAAACCAACGGCAAATTTTTCAAACTTTATTGGTGAAAGGGTTTAAAGGGGACATACACCATGGAAGACAGACACATCGTAAATTT
>JAFTMP010000155.1 GCA_017452335.1 Clostridia bacterium | reverse complement strand
TAAAGGGCGGTCACGGCAAGGGAGGTGTTCAAATCGTTGTCCAGCGCCTCCACGAAGGATGCCTTCAGTGCCGCCAGCTTTTCTTCCTCCACCTGTCCCTTGTCGCCCTCTAAGAGCTGTGCGATGCGGGCAAGGAGCTTGTCAAAGGCGGCAGTGGCGTTATCTAAGTTCTCATAAGAGAACACCAGGCTCTTGCGGTAGTGGGACTGCAGGCAGAAGAAGCGGTAGACCAGAGGATCATAGCCCTTGCTTTCCAGCAGAGAGACCGTTAAAAATTCACCCGAGCTCTTGCTCATCTTACCCGAATTGGTGTTCAGATGGTAAACGTGCATCCAGTAATTGCACCATTTGTGCCCCAAATACGCCTCGCTCTGTGCGATCTCGTTGGTGTGGTGTGGGAAAGCGTTGTCAATACCGCCGCAGTGGATATCCAGATACTCGCCCACATGCTTCATGGAAATGCAAGAGCACTCAATGTGCCAGCCGGGATAGCCCACGCCCCATGGAGAGTTCCATTTCAACTCCTGGTCGTCAAACTTACTCTTGGTAAACCACAGCACAAAGTCGGCTTTGTTTCTCTTGTTGCCGTCCTCTTCTACGCCTTCTCTCACACCCACTGCCAGGTCTTCTTCGGAAAAATCGTTGAAGATGTAGTATTTATCCAGCTTAGAGGTGTCAAAATAGATGTTTCCGCCTGCCTCGTAAGCGTATCCCTTTTCAATAAGGGACTTGATGACCTTGATGAATTCGCCAATGCAGTGTGTTGCGGGCTCCACCACCTCGGGATGGCTGATGTTCAGCTTTTTGCAGTCCTCCAAAAAGGCGTCGGTGTAGAATTTGGCGATCTCCAAGACCGTCTTCTTCTCTCTCTTTGCGCCCTTGAGCATCTTGTCTTCTCCGGTGTCGGCATCGGAGGAAAGGTGGCCCACGTCGGTAATGTTCATCACGCGCTTCAAATTGTAGCCGCTGTAGCGCAGGTATCTGTCAAGAATATCCTCCATGATGTAGCTGCGCAGGTTGCCGATATGGGCATAGTGATACACCGTGGGTCCGCAGGTGTACATGGACACTTGCTTGGGGTCGTGGGGTACAAACTCTTCTCTTTGTCTGGTTGCGGAATTATATAATTTCAGCATGATTTAATTCTCCTTGTCGCTTTCTTTTTCTTGCTTCTTTTCTTCTTCCAGTTTCTTTTTCAGCTGCTCGATCTCCAAGCGCAGACGGGCAAATTCCTTTTCCACAGGGTCGGGAATGTGGATCTGGTCCAGATCCGCTTCCACCTTCACATTATCCCGCTTCACAATCCGCGCAGGAATACCAACCGCCGTACAGTTGTCGGGAATATCGGTCAGCACCACCGCGCCCGCGGCGATCTTGGTGTTGTTGCCAATGTTTACAGGTCCGAGCACCTTGGCGCCCGCGCCCACCATCACGTTGTTTCCAAGGGTGGGGTGGCGCTTGCCCACATCCTTGCCCGTACCGCCCAGGGTCACTCCCTGGTAAATGGTACAGCCGTCTCCGATAATGGCGGTTTCGCCGATGACCACGCCGCTTCCGTGGTCGATAAACAGATCCTTGCCAATGGTTGCTCCCGGGTGGATCTCCACACCTGTAAGCGCTCTTGTACACTGGCTGATACAGCGTGCAGGAAAGGTCAACCCCTTGTTTGAAAGCGCGTGTGCGGCTCTGTAGGCAAGGGTGGCGTGAATACCCGAATAAAGGGTGAGCACCTCTAAATCCGAGGTGGCGGCGGGGTCGCGGTCCCGCACTGCCCGCACGTCACTCTTTAACTGTTCCACGCCCTCGGTAAATACCGTTTGACAGCTTTCCGCCGCCTTTTGCACTCTCTTTTTATTGGGTAGAGTAATAGAATATTCCTTTTTATCGGTTCTGATCTTGAGTTTCATAAAACACTCTCTTTCAAAAGGGACTCTCTAAATATTCTCCCGCGGCAAGGTATAAAAAAACACCTTTTCCTCCCGGTTGGGATTCAAAGGCGGCTTCCCGCGGTTCCACTTTGATTTCTCGCTTAGCGCACCCATAAGGATGCTTCCCTTTAACGCAGAGAATACGGAGTAGCCTTCCGCCCCGCAGTCATCCCCGCAAGCGCGCTCAGCCCCTCGGCTCCCGGACGCACAGCCCGCCCCGTTTTCTCCCCTGCAAGCCCTCTCAGCCCATGAAGCCTACTCTCTGTGTGGGAACACGACGGATTTTTTCCGTTCATCGCCTTTCATACAGTATCAGTATACACTATTTTTCTCTTTTTGTAAAGAGTTTTTTCTCTTTTTTCAAAAAAGTTCCCCTTTTTACAAAAGAAAACCCTCCACCCGTATTTTTTAAAAAAGCAATTGCATTTTTTCTCTCTTTTTGGTATACTGAATATATACGCACGCCCTCGGGTAAGTCCATCGGCGCATTTAAAGGAGTAGTGTTATGAAATATCAAATTTGGGGCAACACCCTTCCCGCCCTCACACTGACCATGAACAAGGGGGAGCAGATCTACACCCAATCGGGGGGCATGACCTGGATGAACGACTGCTTTGAAATGGAGACCAATTTACAGGGCGGCTTTGCCAAGAGCCTTGGCAGAATGTTTACGGGAGAGTCTCTCTTTATGGCAACCTACACTGCCACCAAGGACGGCGCGGAGTTTACCGCCGCCTCTTCCTTTCCGGGACAGATCATGGCTTTTGAGATCGGGCCGGGCAAGGAGCTGGTTGCGCAAAAGGGCGCATTTTTGTGTGCCACCAAAAACGTGGTCATCAGCACCGCCTTTTCGGGGTTAAAGAGCGGATTGCTTGGCGGAGACGGCTTTATTTTACAGCGCTTTTCGGGCACAGGCATGGTCTTTTTGGAGATCGACGGCTCTTCCAAGGAGATCGTTTTACAGCCGGGTGAAAAATACAAGGTGGATACCGGCAATGTTGCCGCTTTTGAAAGCACGGTGCAGTATTCTGCCGAGCGGGTGAAGGGCTTTAAAAACGTGCTCTTTGGCGGAGAGGGGCTGTTTTTGTCTACCGTCACAGGTCCCGGAAAGGTGTGGCTGCAGACCATGTCCATTTCCGACTTGGCAGGAAAGCTCGCGGGATACATGCCTCATAAGAATAACGACTGAGTAAAAATCCAAGGCTTTGGAAGGAAATTTGAAGAAAGTATGAAATTCCCTCTTGCAATTTCTTTGAAGTTGTGATAGAATGAAGCAAACGAAAACACATCACGGAGGAATGAACCATGGCTTACAAAATTTCCACAGATGAATGCATCGGTTGCGGCGCGTGCGCAGGCGAATGCCCCGTTGGCGCAATCACCGAGCAGGACGGCAAGTATGTAATCAACGCTGATGAATGTCTGGATTGCGGCGCATGCGCAGGCGTTTGCCCCGTTGGCGCTCCCAAAGGCGAATAATCGGTAAAACATACGATAAACCAAGGGCACCCACCGCACGTGAGGTGCCCCGTTTATTTTAAAGGAAGAAGTAAGAGTGAAGAGTGAAGAAGTAAGGGATGTGCCCAAGGAACGGATGGACGTCATCAATGACGGTCTGACCCTTTTACAACATAAAGAGCATTTAAATTTCGGCACCGACGCCCTTTTACTTGCCGCATACATCCAAAAAGCCGATAAAGGCGCGGAGCTGGGTGCGGGCAACGGGATCATTTCCCTGCTTTGTGCATCACGAAAAAAGCTTGCCCATATTGATGCTTGGGAAATTCAGCCCGCCGTGGCGGAGCTGTGCCAAAAAAACGTCCTTGAAAACGGTCTAACGGATGTGATCACCGTAAAAAATGAAGATCTGCGCGACGCAAGGGGCGAGATAGAAGGAAGCTACCGCGCGGTGTTTACCAACCCGCCTTACATGAAGGTGCACGCGGGCAAGGACTGCAAAAGCCCCCAAAAGCAGATCGCCCGCCATGAGGTGGCAGGAGATATTTTTGATTTTTGCCGCAGTGCATCAAGACTGCTGTGCTTTGGCGGTGATTTTTACTGCGTTTACCGCCCCGACCGTCTTGTTGACCTGCTTTCTGCCATGAGAGAAGCGGACTTGGAGCCCAAAGTTCTCACCACCGTTTGCGAAAGCCCTGCCCACGCACCCTGCATGGTGCTGGTGAAGGGCAAAAAGGGAGGCAAGGCAGGGCTTTACTGCTCTCCC
>JAFTMP010000154.1 GCA_017452335.1 Clostridia bacterium | reverse complement strand
TGGCTTACAAGTCAATCACTTGAAAGCGGCAATTACGACAAGAACAACGATCTGCACTTTTTTGTGCTCGATGACCAACACGAAGGCTTTTGTGTGTTCCTGCGCGTGATCAATATGGACGAAACATTGCTCGAAAACCGCAGATCCTTCAAAGAATGGGCGCTATCCACCTTCACCTATAAGACCGACCTTTCTCAATTCGGAAAAGAAACCGAACAAGAACAATAATTACAAAGAACCGCGCAAGCATAACTTGCGCGGTTCTTTGTATAGTGGTCTTATAGTTTGTCCATCAGCCGCAAGAGCTGGAAAATAAACTCCTCCTCGGTGAGCACAGTTTCCTTTTTCTTGGCTTTGCCGTGTCCATGGATCAGATTTTTGCCCTTTGCGCATTCAAGTGCGCGGCGAAAATCGGAGTTTTCAAAGAGGGCATCGTAGGCACGGGTAATGAGCGCATCAAACTCCCCGCTCATGCGGTCAATGGTCTGTCCCTGCCAATACACTCTGTGGGTCTTTAAAAACAGATAACGGCGGGGAGAACGGCGGAAGGCGTTTTTAGCATCAATTCCCGTCATGGCACAGACCTTTTGCTGTTTTTTCACATTTGGAGTCTTTAACGCCTGCAAAAAGCCCTCCATGGAGGCGCACTGTACCCCGTCTATGGTAAAGGCGTGGGGTGCAAAATTGGAAAGTGCCCCGCCGATGCCCTTATCCTTTGCTTTGATATCTAAAATCTCGGTCATTTTCTCACTCCTTCACTTTTTCATAAAGACGCGCTGACAGCGCCTTCATTTTTTCGCCTGTCACCTTGCAGATCTGCCGATCGTAGGTGTAAAGACCGTTGGTTTCGTCCTCCACGTCAAAGATCTGGGTGTAGACCGTGCCTTGAAGCCCCTTGTCAATGGCAGGCAAAATTTCCTTTTCATAAAGGGCTAAAAACGCCTCTTCAAAGGACTTTTGATCCTTGTAGGTGCTGTAGCCGTAGTTTTTCTCGGTGTTAAAGCGGTGTCCCTCCACGGGCAGAGAGTAGCCCCCGAATTCTGATAGGATCAGCGGGCGTGCACCCTTCCTTTTGGGCGCTTTAAATTTCTTAAAGTAGACGTGCAGCGACGTTACATCGCTTTTTTTGCCTGCAAACCAGCCCGAGGTGGCGTCAAATACCCTGGATGGGTCAACGCTTTTCAGCTCTTCATACACTGCATCGCAGTCAAACTGCCCCCAGCCCTCGTTGAAAACGGTATAGTAGATCACCGAGGGGTGGTTATAAAGGGCATTGAGGATGCCCTTGCTGTGCTTGATGAAAAAATCCCTTGTCTGCCTGTTTACATGGCAAAAAATGCCGCTGTCTGGCAGTTTTTTCAGTCCCACGGTGGGCAGGGCTGTATCGCGGAAAAAGCTGTATTTTCCGCTGTTGACCATATCTTGAAAGACGAAAATGCCCAGCACATCACAAAAATAGTAAAAAAGCTGGGGCTCTACCTTGATGTGCTTTCTAAGCATATTAAAGCCCAAGTCCTTTGCCCGCAGGATGTCCTTTGCCAGTTCTTCTTCGCTTGGGGGCAGGAAAATACCGTCGGGATGATAGCCCTGATCAAGAAGCCCGTGGAAAAAGTATTTTTTGCCGTTTACAAAAATGTCCCCGTCCTTTATTTCCACGGTCCTTCTTGCAAAATAGGAGCGCACCTCGTCCTTTCCGCTTTTTAAAGTAAACTGATAGAGTTTGGGGTCTTCGGGGCACCAATATTCAAAATTTTCGGCGGGTAAAACAAGCTTTTCGCCCTTGAAGGGGTATTCTTTTCCCTCAAGAAGCAGTGTTTTTTCCTCCTCACCCCCAAAAACGGTCAGTTCAATGCCCTTTTCAGTTGTCAGCGCGCGGATGCTCTCAATATGCTTTTCGGGCACACATTCCATAAAGACAGTCTGCCAGATGCCCGATATGGGGGTATACCACATGCCGCCTCGCTTGATCTTCTGCTTGCCGTAGGGATAAGTAGGGTCGGTTTCGTCCTGCACCACTACCCGAAGCTCGTTTTCTCCGTCCTTTAAAAGCGGGGTGATATCAAAAGAAAAGGGTAAATACCCGCCCGCATGCGAGCCTGCACAAGCATCGTTTACAAAGACAGCCGTTCCATGATCCACTGCACCGAAATGCAACAGCAGCCGCTCCCCTTCCTTCATTTGGGGCTTTTCAAAGCTCCTTTTATAGTAGAGCAGATCCTTTTGCCCCACCGTGATATTCACCCCCGAAAGAGCGCTTTGCGGGGGAAAGGGGACGGTGATGTTATAGAAATCGTCCGCGGGCTCCGCTTTGCCCGTGTCGTTTTTCCCGATCGCCAGGTGCCAGGTGCCGTTTAAGCAGATATAGCTGTCTCTGACCATTTGGGGTCTTGGATAAAGAGAAAAGGGCGCGTCTGCGCGCGGCAGTCCCTCAAAGAGCTTTGTAAGATCCATGTTCCGTCCCTCCGTTTCGTGCTTCACTCGTTTTATAAAGGATACCACAAAAAGACGTCTTGTGCAAGAAGATTTTGCACCTTTTTTTGGAGTTTTTGAGGGGTGCTTTTTGAAAAAAGCCCCCTCACCCCCGCAAAAACTTTGCGTGCGTCAAACTATCGTTTGGCGAAAAAAACAAAAAGCACCCGGCAAGCCCAGAAAAGAGGGCAAATCGGGTGTTTTTTATACTTTTACGGCAAACGATAGTTTGCCGCATTCGAAGTTTTTGGGAATCCAAGCCCTTTTTGCAAAAAGGGCTTGGCGGGTTCCAAAGGCTCTGCCCTTGGTTGGGATGGGGCAACGCCCCAAATTGTTTTTTCGCCCCCGGTAGGATCATGTATCGGAATGCAAGCGCATCCCTGCTTTAAAGGTGAGGGTCTTGTCGCACAGCGCCTGCGCTTCGGCAAGGTCATGGGTGATG
>JAFTMP010000153.1 GCA_017452335.1 Clostridia bacterium | reverse complement strand
GGCAGTCCCAGTTCCTTGCCGTTTGCCTTGCGGTAAACGGTTTTGGTCAGCAGGGTAGGGTCAAGATTCTGCTCTTTAATCACATCGGCAAGCTTTGAAAGACCCTGCGCATCGGTGATGAGAAAGAAATATCTGTCATTTTGCACCACATAATAGCCTGCGTTTATAAACTCGGCAAAATTGGGGTAAACGTAATATTGATCCCGCCAGGCGGCAGTTCGCTCATTTCTCTTTTGTTTTATCTTTTCAAGCTCTGCGTAGTTCACATCAGAATCGGCGCGGATCAGCTCCTTGTTTAAATCCTTGCCGTTTGAATACTTTTCAAGAATCTCGGGATCGGTGGTTCTGAAAATTTGTTCTGCTGATTCTGCCAGCCAGTCTAACTCATGATACTGATCGGCGCCGTCCTGCTCTGCAAGAAAAACGATCCGCTTTAAGCGCACTACCTGCTCCCAAGTGTGATAAATCTTTTTGTATTCCGCATTGAATTCTGCGGTGGTTTTTCCCTCGTAAACAAAATCTTCGTAGGGAAGGGTAATGGGTAAAAGAGAGTCTGCGCCGATGGCATAAAGGGTTTGCGGGAGATTGTTCGTCAATTCTCGATAGAGCGCTGCCGAAACGGTCAAGCCGTTCCATTCCTTGTTGGAGTTGTCCTCGCTTGAGTCTCCCAGACCTTCACCGCCGAAACTGCCACCCTCGGTCTCTTCTCCCCAAATGAAGCTCTCCTCGGTATACTGCGCCCACAGATCCTCCAGTGTGTTGGCAGGCGGCAGCTCCTTTTCGGGCGTGCTTTGAGAAGGACTTGGCGCTTGTGTGGGAGATTTTGGGGTGGCGGCGCTTTCTGTAGGATCGGTGAAGATTGGTTCGGTGGAGATTGGTTCGGTGGGTTGCGGCGGGGGCGTTTGCAGGATCATGAGGGTAAGGATGCCTGCAAGAAGAACCAAAACGCTTGCCGTGGCAGAGATCACATAGACGATCTTGCGCTTTTTGGCGGTACGGATCGGCTGAATGTCAGCTTTGCGGCACGCGTTTGCGGAAATTCTGCCGGCAACATCGGGGGGAAGAGTGGGCTCGGGCAGGCTTTTCAGAAGCGCGTTTAGTTCTTGGGGGCAGGCTGTGTCAAAAAGATTTTGTAAATTTTTCATGAATTATTGCCTCCAAACTGTTTTTTTAATTTTTGCAAGGCGCGGTTCGCGCGGGTATCCACCGTTGAAGCGGTCAAACCCAGAGCATCCGCAATTTCTTTTGAGGACTCTGCAAGGTAAAATTTTCGTATTAAAATGGAGGAGTCGGGCTCTTGCAGAGATAAAATGGCGGAAAATACCGCTTGGCGCAGTTCTTTTTCTTCAAGAATGCCGTCCGGTGTTTCGCCATTTGAAAATTGAATGTCCAAGTATTCGGCTTCTATGGCGTTTTTGTAATTTCCGTTTTTGCGCAAAAGATCCACCGCGCGGTTTCTTGCCATTACGCAGAGATAGGTTTTGATGGTTGCAATTTCCGGATCATAGCGGTCGAGATGGGTGTAAAAACTGCTGACGGTGTCTGCCACACATTCCTCAACGTCGCTTGAAAGATGATCGTGCCCCGTGAGTCTGGCGCGGACCACCGTATAAAGCAGACCGCCGTATCGGTCGATGAGCTGTCTTAAGCCCTCGTTGGGCTTTTCGCGCAAAAGATGAAGTAGTTTTTGATCCTCCACAATGTCACCTCAAATTGAATTGATTCATTATTATATACGGCTGAATTTTAAAAATCTTACACGCTTTTGAAAAAATTAAGAAAAAACTGAATTTGTTTTTAAAAATCACGCGACCGTTACAATCGAAACGGTCGCGTTTGTGTATAGACTGGTGTGGTGAACGCTCGGGAGGTGAAATTAAGCAGGTAACAGCTCCACGTATACGATTTCGGGCGGGTTGAAGATACGGGGGGCGTGATTGCGCACCAGCCCTCTGCCCACGATGAGGGTGCTTTGCTCGTTTAACGTGTAAAGTCCTCCTGCGTAAGAGGGAATGAAGCCTTGGCTGGGCGCGAACAGACCGTTGAGAATTCCCGGAATGCGCACCTGCCCGCCGTGATTGTGCCCGGAAAAAATAAGATTATAGCCGCTGTTTTTTAGAATATCTGCTTCGGGACGGTGGCAAAGCAGGATGGAAAACAAATCACTGTATTGCTCTTCTTTTTCTTCTTTCATCAGACGAAGCTGTTTTGTGAAATGCTCCCCTTGCGGCGTTGCGTTATAAAGGTAGTGGCATTCATCGTAAACACCACCCAAAAGCATTTCTTGTCCGTTAAGCGTGATTTTTTGGTTTTCTCCCCATAGGCAGATGACGCCTGCCGCGGAAAGTGTCTCCTTTACAGCCGAAAAATCGGTGCTGTATTCGTGATTGCCGCTGACATAATAGGTGGGATAGCGGGGCGCAATTTGGTTGAGCAATGCTGTTGCCGCCGAAAAATCGTGATGCTCGTCGAAAATATCCCCCACCAAAAAAACGGCGTGGGGATCAAGCTGGTCGATAGTGCTTACCAGTTCCTGTTGGTTTTGCCCGTAAAAGGTGCCGTGCAGATCGGATAACATCACGACGCGCACGGGCGCGCTGATCCGTTCATCTTTGATGGTGTAGTGCCGCGTATGAAGTGTGGTGTCCAGCATCAAAGTGGCTAAATAGGATAACACCAACAGCAATACCAGCAACAGCAGGGGGATGTATTTTTTGAATCGAATGTTTTTCATAAAAACCGTCCGAGTGATCGTTTTTGGTATATAGTATGGGAACGCTTTTTAAAAAATGCCTGAAAAGCAAACCGACAAGCAAGCGCGGGGCCTGCTTGTCGGAAAAATGAATGATTTATGCGTTTTCGGCAGCAGCTGCGTCCTCTGCTTCCATTTCTTCTCTTGCCTTGATGAAGCACTGAACTGCGAATTCCAGGTCTTCCTTGGTGTGAGAAGCAGAAACCTGAGTACGGATTCTTGCCTTGCCCTTGGGCACAACGGGGTAGGTGAAGGAAACGGCATAGATGCCCAGCTTGTAGAGCTTTTCTGCCATTCTTGCCGCCTTGTGCTCGTCGTAGAGCATAACGGGAACGCAGGGGTGAGTTCCGGGGATGATGTCAAAGCCTGCATCCTCCAGAGCCTTACGGTAGTCTGCAACCAGGCTTTCCAGATAGTCTCTTCTGGAGGTGTCCTTCTCGAGCATCTCGAGGGTTGCCAGAGTACCTGCCGCGATAGCGGGGGTCAGGGTGTTGGAGAAGAGGTAGGGACGGGATCTCTGACGGAGCAGATCGATGATCTCCTTCTTACCGGTGGTGAAGCCGCCGGAAGCGCCGCCCAGTGCCTTACCGAAGGTACCGGTGATCACGTCAACTCTGCCCATCACGCCGCAG
>JAFTMP010000152.1 GCA_017452335.1 Clostridia bacterium | reverse complement strand
TTTTTATTGTTTTCATAGTGTCCTGCCTTGAGGGTATCGTCAAAGAACGCTTTATAATCGTTTTCATCACGCAAAACGCATATTCCGCCCTGTGCCAGGTATGAATCGCTCTTTGGAGCCACATTTTTTGTGACTACCGTTACGTTTTTATCCTTTGGCAGATTGAGCGCACAGTAAAGTCCCGCCACTCCGCAGCCTATAATCAGACTATCGGTTTTCATAATATCATTTACTCCTTCCGAGCTCAAGCATCTTTTCAAGAGGCAAAAGTGCTCTTTCCCTTATTTCATCATCAACGGTTATCTCATTTTCCTCTGTTTCAAGAACGTAAAGAAGCTTTTCCAAGGTATTCAACTTCATATCCTTACAGCAGGGACGGGTTGCGGGAAACAGAAAGCTTTTATCCTTCATGCTTGTTCCAAGCTCAAATTCTATGCCGTCCTCGGTACAGATAATAAACCTTTCGGCTTCACTGTTTGACGCAAAGGATATTATATCGGAGGTACTGCCTATAAAATCGGAAATATCGAGGATTTCCTTTTCGCATTCGGGGTGAGAGAGCACCTTTGCATCGGGATACTTCTTCTTGGCATCCAGCACTTCATTTTTGGAAACTGCGGCATGGACGGGACAAAATCCGTCGTTTAACAGAACGTTCTTTTCGGGAACCTGCTCGGCAACGAAGCGTCCGAGGTTTTTATCGGGAATAAAGAATATATTCTTATTCGGAAGCGATTTTACTATTTTGACGGCGTTTGACGAGGTCACGCACACGTCACTGTGACATTTGAGCTCCGCTGTGGAATTGATGTAGCATACCACCGCCAGATCGGGATATTTTTCTCTCATTTCCTTTATCTTTTTAAGGTCTGCCATATGAGCCATGGGGCAGTCTGCAGTCACATCGGGCATCAGTACTTTTTTATCGGGATTCAGTATTTTGGCACTCTCTACAATAAATTTTACGCCGCAGAACACTATAATGTCCGCACTGCTGCTTTTGGCAATCCTTGCAAGATAAAACGAGTCTCCCACGTAATCTGCCACAGCCTGCACCTCAAAGGGAGTGTAATAGTGAGCAAGTATTACCGCATTTTTCCGAGCCTTCAGTTCATTTATCCGTTCTTTGATATCCATAATCTTTGATCTTCCTTGATCGTCTGAAATTTAACGGTATTATACCACACAGTTTTACATCTGTCAAGTGATCTGTAAACTTATTGCAGGTCTGTGAAAGTAGATTTTTTTGATCAAAAGCAGAATGTTTTTGGATATTTTTAATATTTTTTCGCATTATAGGTTGACTTTTTCAAAGTTCTCGGATATAATGTAAGGGTTAAAATATTATGTAGCTTACCCTAAGGAGGAAATATAAATGAAATGGACGTCGCTTAACGACATTCGCGAAATGTACCTTTCTTTCTTTGAGTCCAAAGGACATCTTCGCCACAAGAGCTTTCCGCTCGTTCCCCAGAATGACAAATCCATACTGCTTATCAACGCAGGTATGACCCCTCTCAAAAAGTTCTTTACCGGTGAGGTGGAGCCCCCCAGACACAGAATGACCACCTGCCAGAAGTGCATCCGTACCCCCGACATCGACAGAGTCGGTATGACTGCACGTCACGGTACTTATTTTGAAATGCTCGGAAACTTCTCTTTCGGAGATTATTTCAAGAGAGAGGCAATTTCGTGGGCTTGGGAGTTTATCACCAAGAATCTTGAAATGCCCGAGGACAAGCTGTGGGTCACCATCTATCTTGACGACGACGAGGCTTTTGAGATCTGGAACAAGGAGATCGGCGTTTCCGCTGACAAAATCGTAAGACTTGGCAAGGAGGACAACTTCTGGGAGCACGGAAGCGGTCCCTGCGGTCCCTGCTCCGAGATCCACTTTGACCGCGGTGAAAAATTCGGCTGCGGTCGTCCCGACTGCAAGCCCGGTTGCGATTGCGACCGCTTTATGGAGTTCTGGAACCTTGTATTTACTCAGTTCGACAACGACGGCAACGGAAATTACAGCCGCCTTGCAAAGCCCAATATCGACACCGGTATGGGTCTTGAGCGTCTTGCCTGCATTATGCAGGGAGTGAACAACCTCTTTGAAGTAGATACCGTTCGTAACATTATGATGGCGATCTGCGACAAGGCAGGCGTGACTTACGGTGCAGATGAAAAGACCGATATTTCCCTGCGCGTGATCACCGACCACATCCGCTCCACCACCTTTATGATCTGCGACGGCGTGGTGCCCTCCAATGAGGGCAGAGGCTACGTGCTTCGCCGCCTCATGAGAAGAGCGGCAAGACACGGCAGAATGCTTGGCATTGAAGGAACCTTCCTTGCCGACCTCATTCCCGTGGTGGCAAAGGAAAACCTTTCCGAATATCCCGAGCTGACCGAAAAGACCGACTATATCAAGAAGATCGTCAAGATCGAGGAGGATCGCTTTGCGGCAACCATCGACGCAGGTCTTTCGATCCTGAACACCATGACCGAAAAAACCAAGGCTGAGGGCGGCGACACCCTTTCGGGCGAGGATGCCTTCAAGCTGTACGATACCTTCGGCTTCCCCATTGACCTCACCCGTGAGATCGCAAAGGAAGCAGGACTGAACCTTGACGAGGACGCCTTTAAGGCACTGATGAACGAGCAGAGACAGCGTGCAAGAGCGGCAAGAGCCGACATTTCCGGCTGGGCAGAAAGCTCTGCAGATATGCTGGCGGGCATTCCCGCAACCGAGTTCGTTGGCTATGACACCCTTGAATGTGAAGCAAAGGTGCTTGCCATCATTGCAGACGGCATCAGCGTAGACAGCGCAAACGAAGGCGATGTAACCGTCATCACCGACAAGACCCCCTTCTACGGAGAGGGCGGCGGTCAGGTAGGTGATACCGGCTTTGTACGCCTGGGCGATGCCTCCGTATCGGTAACCGATACCAAAAAGTCGGGCGGCATCTTCCTGCACGCCTGCACCTTCACCGAAAACGGCGCGCTTACTGTGGGCGACACCGTGACCCTGGCAGTAGACGGTATCAGACGCCGTCAGATCGCAGGTAATCACTCCTCCTGCCACCTGCTGCAGGCGGCACTGCGTCAAGTGCTGGGCAGCCACGTAGAGCAGTCGGGCTCTTACGTTTCTCCTCAGAGAGTACGCTTTGACTTCTCCCACTATGCACCTTTAACCGCTGAAGAGCTGCAGAAGGTAGAGTGCCTTGTAAATGAGCAGATCGCTGAAAGCTTAGAGGTTTGCACCGTTGAAACCGATATTGAGAGCGCAAGAAAAGCAGGTGCCATGGCGCTCTTCGGTGAGAAGTACGGCAAGACCGTTAGAATGGTCAAGATGGGCGACTTCTCCACCGAGCTTTGCGGCGGTACACACGTGAAGAACACCGCACAGGTGGGACTCTTCAAGATCATTTCCGAAAGCTCTGTTGCCGCAGGCATCAGAAGAATCGAGGGTACCACGGGAAGCGGCGTGCTCCAGCTCCTTGCAGAAAAGGAAGCACTGATCGTTGAAACCGCTAAGGAATTAAAGGTCCAAAACCCCGCCGACATTGCAAAGAAGGCGGCGGCTCTGCAGGGCGAGCTCAAGAGCGCAAACAGCGAAAACGAGGCTTTGAAAGCCAAGATCGCTGCTGAAAAGCTTTCCTCCATCACCGCAAACAAGGAAGAGGTCAAGGGGCTTCATCTGGTGCTGGCAACCGTTGCCGACACCGCACCCGATGCGGTAAGAAACGTTTGCGACAACTTAAGAGCAGACGATCCCTTAAGCGTTGCCCTCATTGCAGTGGTCAACGGCGGCAAGCTCAATCTGATCGCATCCTGCGGCAAGGAAGCCATTGCCAAGGGCATGCACGCAGGAAACATCGCGAAGACCGCGGCAACCATCTGCGGCGGCGGTGGCGGCGGCAGACCCGACTCCGCTATGGCAGGCGGTAAGAACCCCGAAAAGGTGGCAGACGCTCTTGCGGCTGTACGCGCATTCGTGGAAGAAAACGTAAAATAATAAAAAAACGAGCCAACTGCCTAAAAACAGTTGGCTCACTGTTTATCCTCCACCTTCTACGCGCAAAATAACGTAAAGCACGCCGAGTACCGTATACATCGGGGGCATCAGAAAAAAGGGAATGTAAAGCGCGGACGGGTGAAAAACATCAAAATAACTGCAGATAAAGGAAACAAGCACCGCCATCAAAACCCAGTAAAGCACCATGGCACCCAGCACCGCTATGCGTCTGTGTCCTCGAAACCAGTATTTTCTGATAAACAGCTGACTGAGCTCCACGTAGGCATATAATACGCTGAACACGCACAGTCCCACCATCAGCACCGTTAGGTGTCTATAGAAAGCATAGAGAAAAAGCATCCCAATGGCAAGAAGCACCCCGAAAACTCCAAAGAGCACCGTCTGCCACCGTCCCTCTGTGGTGTCGCCCTTGGTGGGATGGTATTTGTCATAAAGGTCTTCCTTTGTCGGCTCCATACCATCGCCCTCCTTTTACAGATGATCTTTTTAAAAGTAAGTTCTTCGTCAATCGGCTCTGTGCATAATGGAATTGCCGCCCTCGGCTCCAACACACACGCCTAATGACGAGTTGACACTGATATTATACCAAACGCCGTCAAAGCATCCCACATCCACGAAAAGATAGTATTCCTCGCCGTCAAAATCAAGCTCTATGGCATAGGAGGTGACCTCTTCGCAGGCTAAATGGCTATAATTCGAAATTGTCCGCTCGTATACAGAAGCATCCACACCCTCAATCGTTTCGGGGGTTAAAAAATCATGAATCGACGCTTTTGACATTTTTTCCTCAAAAGACGGATCGCTGATCACATCTAAATACTGTTCGATTGCAGTATCTTCCCATTTCGCCATCGTTTCCATACTTCCACCGGGATATTCTTCTAACACCAAGTATAAATACTGCTGTTTGAAATCATTGACTAAATCGCCAACGCGGGAATAATAATTGACCTTGGTTTGGAAATCACCGCTGTTTTCAAAGGCATATTCGGTATAACCGTAGTTATAATATTTTCTCAATTTAACATATTCATCCAAATCATAACTTTCCACAAAGGTCTCAACGGCAAAGCTTGCGATCATTGCGTCCAAATCTGCCGCAAGGAAGGCGTCTGCATACGCCTGCGCCGCCTTTTCTGCCGACTCGTATCCCGCGCCTTCAAAACATACGGGAGCATCCGAAGGTTGTTCTTTGCACCCCGCAAAAGAGAGCATCAATACTGCCAACAGTACGAATGCCGCAATACACTTACTTTGTTTTTTCATGGTTTTCTCCTCATTATTAGAAAAGTATAGCGTAAAAAGCGCTTTTTACACCGCTTTTCACCATTGTATCACCTTTTAAAAGAAAGTTCAATAGATATCTGAAGTTTTATTTTTACTCATTATTCGCCGCGTAAAGATCATAAGCGGCACGGCGCATCAGGTCTTCCCAAGGATAAACGTCGGTCCCATGTCCCGTGAAGCAGATCACGAAGGGCTTGTCTGCGTAGACGATGCCAAGATCGTTGCTAAGCCCGCTATCCTCTCCCGTCTTGTGGGCAACTGCAACGTCCTCCAGCTTGCCGCAAAGCTTATGCCCGATCTGCTGATCGAGTAGCACGTCAAGGGCGTAATCGCTGACCTCACGGCTGACAAATTCGCCTTTATACAGGCGCTCGAAAAGCAGTCCCAGCTCCTTGGGGCTGATGGTATTTCGAACCCCCTTGGCGGCACTTTCGGCGTCAAACAGCAGACGGCGGATCCTTGTTTTTTCAAGCCCCATTGCCGCAAAGCACTCTTCAATGGCTTCAAATCCGCAGTGCTCGATCAAGCGGTTGGTGGCAGTGTTGTCGCTGATGCAAATCATCAGACGGCAGAGGGTGCGTATATCTGCCGCCACCCTGCCCGTGAACAGATAAAGCGCTCCGCAACCGGGAACCTTATCTTCTTCGGATGTTTCAATGAGATCATCAAGGGACATCTTGCCCTTCTCACATTCACAAAGGATATGCAAAAACAGCGGGAATTTGATCACGCTGGCGGCAGAATAGATCTCCTCTTCCCCCACGCCGTATTCCCTTCCCGTCACAAGATTTTTATAGTAAAAGCCCAAATGCCCGGGCATTGACACCATCTCTTCTCGAATACGTTCCAGCACAGCCTGTTCCTTCATTTGCCGATACTCATTATTGGTGATATCTTATTATACCATAGATCAAGTGGGATGTCAATCAAACATCCCTGAAAAACAAGCCGACTAGGTGCAGCCATCTATACCAAACAAAAAAACGACCACAGGGGGCGTTTCAAAACAGGTATTTTTACAGAAGAAATAAAATAGATCCGATAAAAAGACAAAAAACACTTGCAATTTTAAAAGAAAAATGCTATACTACTTCTCGCGTACCGCATTGCGGTGCAAAGAGCCATATTTGCGGGTGTGGCGGAATTGGCAGACGCGCCAGACTTAGGATCTGGTGTTTTCCACGTGCAGGTTCAAGTCCTGTCACCCGTACCAACAAAAAGAGAGCTTCGGCTCTCTTTTTTGTTGGTAATAATATCGAAAGGACTTGAACCAATCAAGATCCTGTCACCCGTACCAAACAAAACTCCCCTGCGATCGCAGGGGAGTTTTTCGTTATGTTGTCTGTTCAAGCAAGGCTTTCAGTCCTATTTGCAGTTCGCCCTCTAAGTTTTCGATCTTGCTGTGTCTGCCCTTTACTTCTCTTAACCACCCGCCAAGAAGCGCGCAGCGATCAAAGTTTTCTTCACCCAGCACCTCGTCCGTTTTGGTGCAAAGGGTAAAGGCGCGGGGATTGTTCTTCGGCATGCTTCGCGCGGCATAATCCTTTAAAAAGTCCCTTGGTATGGGGGAATCTACGATCACCCCGCACAAATGGGGATCAAGGCAGGGATTGGTGAGCAAGCACGGCAGAGCGTATTTATAGGAGAGCTGTTCTGCCGCCCATCCTCCAAGGCTTTGCCCCACAAGGATGGGGGTATTTCCCTCACGCATTTGCTCTTCAATCATCTTTGAAAGACAGTCAAGCAGTGCCGTGGGCGACTGTTTTAAATAGTCGATCTGCGGGGAAAGCAGTGCGGCATGGGGATAAAGCACCGCCAGCGCCTTGCTGTTCTTGTTATCCGCCTCTCCCATAAAGCCGTGCACATTTAAAAAGGTCAACGAATGCTCCTTCATTTCACCTTCACCATGCAAAGACCCGTTCTTGCAGGCAGATAAATGCGCAGTTTTACGCTTCCGTCGGGCTGTTTGCCCGCGGTATACACATAATTCTTGGAAATACGATCCCAACCGCCGAACTCCTGCTCGTCGCTGGAGAAGACCACCTTATAGCGTCCCTCCTCGGGTACTGCCATATAATAGCCCTCGTAGGCGTTATTGGGGCTGAAATTGATGGCAAAGACCAGTCCGTTTCGCTCGTACATCAGCACCTGTGCATTGGCATCAATAAAGAGGCAATTGGGCGCCTTTTTAAAGATGTGATGCTTTTTGGTGACAGACACCAGCGCTTCGTCAAAATTATTAAGGAATCTGTATTTGAGCAGAGGATCGTCTGCCAAATGCCACTGACGGCGGCAGTAGAAATAGCTCCAGCCATTTCCCTCTCTGGGGAAGTCGATCCATTCGGGATGCCCAAACTCGTTGCCCATGAAATTGAGATACCCTTCTCCACCCAGCGACATCGTGAGCATACGGATGAGCTTGTGCAGTGCCACGCCCCGCTCCACTGTCTTATCGTCGCTAAGCACCGTCATATCGGTATACATCTTGCTATCGCACAAGCGGAACATCACCGTTTTATCACCCACCAGTGCCTGGTCGTGGGATTCCACATATCCGATGTACTTTTCTCCGGGACGGCGGCTTGTCAACTCGCTCCAAAGCTGCCACATATTCCACTGCTCATCGCTTTGCGTCTTTAAGATCTTGATCCACATATCGGGATCACCCATAGACAGACGGTAATCAAAACCAATGCCGCCCTCCTTGATGGGCAGGCACATGCCGGGCATGGCAGACATGTCCTCTGCAATGTTGAGGGCATGGGGATTGACCTCCTTGATCAGCTCGGTGGCAAGCTGTAAATAGGTCACTGCCTCGGTATCGGTGTTCAGCGAGAAATACTTGGAATAATCGGTGAAGGCAGTGCCCAAGCCGTGATCGTGATAGAGCATGGAGGTCACGCCGTCAAAGCGGAAGCCGTCAAAATGGAATTCCGTCAGCCAATACTTCAAATTGGAAAGCAGGAAATGAATGACCTCGTTTTTATTGTAGTTAAAGAGCTTGGTGCCCCATGCGGGATGATCACCTCTGCCTCCCTCGTGGAAGAACTGATAGGTGGTGCCGTCAAATTCGTTTAGCCCTTCGGCGGTGTTCTTTACCGCGTGGGAATGGACCACGTCAAGAAGCACGCCGATGCCCATACCGTGGGCGGTGTCGATCAGCTCCTTTAAGCCGTTTGGCGTGCCGTAGCGGGAGCAGGGAGCAAAGAAATTGGAGACCTGATAGCCAAAGGAGCCGTAATAGGGATGCTCCATGATCGCCATGATCTGAATGGTATCGTAGCCCAGCGCCTTGATGCGGGGCAGCGTATTATCGATGAACTCCCGATAGCTGCCGATTCCCTCCTTTTCCTGCGCCATACCGATGTGGCACTCGTAGATAAAGGGGTGCTTGGAGGGGGTGAACTCCCCGTTTTTCCATTCGTACGCAGGCTCGTCCACGATCACCCCGCACCAGGCGTAGGTGTCCTTGTCCTGCAGCACTCTTCTGATGTAAAGGGGGATCCGTTCAAGGAGTCTGCCCTCCTTCAAGACGATCGCCTTCACGTGACAGCCGTCGTAAAGGGCGTCCTCTCCCTCCAGATACACCTCCCACACCCCGTTTTCAAGGGGGGTCAGGGGCAGGCGGAAGCGATCCCAATGCACCATATCGCCGGTAAGATACATTCCGTCGGCACCGGGTGCCCACTCTCTGTAGACCCAGCCGCCGTCGGTGCGGTGGAAGCCGAAATACTCGTGGCCGTTGGCAAAGTCGCACAAGGAGCCGTCCTGTCCCACCAGCTCGGTCTTTTTGCGGTAATAGTTCTTCATCCGTTGCTCGATATCGGTCTTGTAGGGTAAGAGTCCGGGATCGTACTCAAAGATCTTATACTCTGCGGTAGCCTGCTTGTTCATACGCGTCTCTCCTCGTATCGGTTTTAAGAAGGCAGCTCTTAAAGGCACACCTCCCCACTTTCTTCCATTATACACCTTCTTGACTCTTTAATCAAGGGCGTTTTGCCCCTTTTTTCAAAAAAAACTCGGCATCTTAAAAAATACCGTTTCGCTTTAGCGTGATGTCCTTAACGGACAATCACGCTAAACTATGATTGCCCATACGGGCAAGTTATGAGTTATGGGATGCTCCGCATCGTTATGGTTGGCTTCGCAAAGTGGAAGATTGCAAGGGCAATCATATCATAACGTTTGCGATAGCAAACTCATAACTCTAAACTGAAAAGCAGAAAAAGAGAGAGTCTTACGGAATTTTGCGTCCGCATGACTCTCCCTTCTGTTTTTATTGTAAGTTAGGGCTATGCCCATACCCCTTATAAAATTTCTCCGATAAGGACATCACCCATTTGCGAAACGGTATTTTTTAAATTGATATTCAAAAAGCTTCAGCCGTCAAAGGCGATTACTTCTTCTTTT
>JAFTMP010000151.1 GCA_017452335.1 Clostridia bacterium | reverse complement strand
TCCGTTGGGTGCAAGGTTGCCTCTCAGCACTGCAATACCGCCTGTTCTGCTGTAGGGGTTGGAGAGGGGTCTGATGACCGTCTCATCCAAGTTCAGTGCTCTTTCGATGTTCTCATGCATGCTCTTGCCTGTGCAGGTCATGACCGAAGTGTCAATAAGTCCCGCTTCTTCAAGCTGGCGAAGAACGGCGTACACGCCGCCCGCTTCGTTGAGATCCTCCATATAGGTGGGGCCTGCAGGAGCAAGATGGCAGAGATTGGGAGTCTTTTCGCTGATCTCATTGACCATGTCGAGATCAAAGTCAATGCCGCACTCGTTGGCAATTGCAGGCAGATGGAGCATACTGTTTGTAGAGCATCCCAGCGCCATATCGGCGGTAACTGCATTGCGGATCGCCGCCTCGGTCATAATGTCGCGGGGCTTGATGTCCTTCTTCACCAGATCCATGATCTGCATACCTGCATGCTTGGCAAGCTCAATTCTTGCGGAATATGCCGCAGGAATGGTGCCGTTGCCTCTAAGCCCCATACCAAGAACCTCGGTAAGGCAGTTCATAGAGTTTGCGGTGTACATACCCGAGCAGGAGCCGCAGGAGGGACAGGTCTTTTCTTCAAATTCGGTCAGCTTTTCTTCGTCGATCTTCCCTGCCGCGTAAGCACCCACTGCCTCAAACATACTGGAAAGGCTGGTCTTTTTACCACCCACTCTGCCCGCAAGCATCGGACCGCCGGAAACAAAAATGGTGGGAATGTTCAGTCTTGCCGATGCCATAAGAAGTCCGGGGACGTTCTTATCGCAGTTGGGGATCATCACCAGTCCATCAAAGCCATGTGCTAATACCATGGCTTCGGTGGAGTCTGCAATGATATCTCTGGTAATTAAAGAATATTTCATACCGGTATGTCCCATGGCAATACCATCGCACACAGCGATTGCCGGGAAGACAATGGGTGTTCCCCCTGCCATAGCAACACCGGTTTTCACAGCCTGGGTAATTTTATCCAGATTCATGTGACCGGGTACGATCTCGTTATAAGAGCTGACGATACCGATAAGGGGTCTGTCAAGCTCCTCCTTTGTCAAACCCAGCGCATGATACAGCGATCTGTGGGGGGCGTTATTGAATCCCGAAACGATAGTGTCCTTAACCATGGGTCATACCTCTTTTCTTTTGCCTTTATAATCAGTTATTGATCAGCTTTTCTTCGTCATTCCAGCTGTACAGTGCTCTGATCTCCTTACCAACAACCTCGGAAGGATGTGCTACAGCCTTCTTTCTCAGTGCGCTAAAGTGTGCCTGAGAGCCTGCATCGGACATTTCAACAAGGAAGTCCTTTGCGAAGGTACCGTCCTGGATATCGGAAAGAACCTTCTTCATTGCCTTCTTGGTCTCTTCGGTTACGATCTTGGGACCGGTGATGTAGTCACCGTACTCTGCGGTGTTGGAAACAGAGTAACGCATGCCCTCAAAGCCGCTCTGATAGATGAGGTCCACGATCAGCTTCATCTCATGGATGCATTCGAAATATGCGTTTCTGGGGTCATAGCCTGCTTCAACCAGGGTCTCAAAGCCTGCCTGCATCAGCGCGCTCACACCGCCGCACAGCACTGCCTGCTCGCCGAACAGGTCGGTTTCGGTCTCGGTCTTGAAATCGGTTTCAAGAACGCCCGCTCTTGCGCCGCCGATACCCTGCGCGTAAGCAAGACCGATCTCCAGTGCATCGCCTGTAGCGTTCTGCTCAACAGCAACCAGACAAGGAACGCCCTTGCCTACCTGGTACTCGCTTCTTACGGTGTGTCCGGGACCCTTGGGGGCAACCATGATCACGTTTACATCCTTGGGAGGCTTGATGCAGCCGAAGTGGATGTTGAAGCCGTGTGCAAACATCAGAGTCTTACCTGCGCTGAGGTTGGGCGCGATGCTTTCCTTATAGAGCTTTGCCTGCTTTTCATCGTTAATGAGGATCATGATGATGTCTGCAACCTTTGCAGCCTCAGCGGCAACCAGAACCTTTAAGCCTGCAGCCTCTGCCTTTGCCCAGCTCTTGCTTCCTTCGTAAAGACCAACTACTACGTTTACGCCCGATTCCTTCAAGTTCAGCGCGTGTGCATGTCCCTGGGAGCCGTAACCGATAATGGCAACGGTTTTGCCGTCAAGTCTTCTGATATCGCAATCCTTCTCATAGAAAATTCTGTTCATTGTTTGAGTTCTCCTTTAATTTTCAAATTTCAAAAATAGTTTTGTTTTATAAAATGATCAAAAGATATCTCTTTGGTCGTTTTCACTGATCACAGGCACTTCTTCCTCAATTTCACTTGAAATATCGGTTTTGTCCTTGATGCACTTACTGCCTCTGGACATTGCCACAACGCCCGTGCGGCACATTTCAAGAATACCGTAGGGCTTCATCACCGACACAAATGCGTCGATCTTGGAGGGCTCGCCTGTTACTTCAATGCTCAGTGCCTCCACGCCGTAGTCAATGACCTTGGCACGGAACACCTCCACTGCCGACATGACATCGGCGCGGGTCTTCGGGTCGTGCTTCATTTTAATGAGGCACAGCTCGCGTCTTACCGATTCCTCGGTCTCCAGCAGCTCTAACTTCTTTACGGGATAGAGCTTACGGAGCTGATTGAGCATCTGCTCCTTTGCGTAACCGTCACCGCTTAAGGTGATGGTGATTCTGGAATATTTGGGAGATTCGGTCTCACCAACCGTGAGGGAGTCAATATTGAATCCTCTTCTTGTAAACATACCCGTTACACGGGAAAGTACACCGAAATGGTTGTCTACGTACACCGCAAGGCTGAATTTCTTACTCAAGGTTCAGTTCCTCCTTCGTGACGATAATATCATCCACCGATCCGCCGGGAGGGAGCATGGGCAGAACAAATTCGTCCTTGTCGATCACACAGTCAATGATGGTGGGACCACTTCTTCCCTGCGCCGCCTTCAGCGCCGCATCTAACTCCTCGGGCGTGGTGGCTCTTGCACCTGCCGCACCGAATGCCTCTGCAAGCTTTACAAAATCGGTCTTTCTTTCAAGAGTGGTGTTGGAATAGTGCTTGTTGAAGAAGAGGGTCTGCCACTGTCTGACCATACCAAGCACTCCGTTGTTCATCACAACGATGGTAATGGGCAGGTTGTATTTTACAGCGGTTGCCACCTCGTTTAAGTTCATGCCGAAGCTTCCGTCACCCGTAACAAGGATGGTTCTCTTGCCTGTACCCACCTGCGCGCCGATCGCCGCACCAAGACCAAAGCCCATGGTGCCAAGTCCGCCACTGGATAAGAAGGTTCTCTTCTTTTCAAACTCGCAGAACTGCGCCGCCCACATCTGGTGCTGACCAACGTCGGTCACCACAGGGGTATCGGCGTTTTTGTTTTGATTGATCATACATATTGCCGCTCTGGGACTGAGCTGTGACTTAAAGAGCTTTTCGTCACTCTCCAGCTTTGCCAGCTCCTCTGCCTTTAGCTCCTTCACTCTGCTCACCCACTCGGGATTGCTTGCAGGGGTGATCTTTTCCATAATGCGCAAGAACGCATCGTGCAGATCGCAGATGATGCCTTCATCGGCAGGGATGTTTTTATTGATCTCCGCAAAATCGGGGTCGATATGCAGGATTTTGGAATTCTTAGCGTAGCGCGCCTTGTTACCGGTGGCTCTGTCGCTAAAGCGCACGCCCAGGGCAATGATCAAGTCTGCCTCATCCTGTGCAATGGTGGAGGCATAATGTCCGTGCATGCCCTGCATACCAAGAAATCTTGGATTGGAGGTGGGCACCGCTGTAATACCCATCAAGGTACAGCCGATGGCGGCGTCGATCTTTTCCGCCAAATCCTGCACCTCTGTTGAAATGTTGGCACCCACTGCACCGCCGCCCAAATAAATGTAGGGGCGCTTGCTTTCTTTAATCAGTGCCACTGCACGGTCGATCTCCTCGTCTCTCGCCTTACGCATAGCAATGCGGGGCTTGGGCGCGCAGTTTTCAAACTCGTATTTTGCGGTCTGCACATCCTTGGGGATATCAATGAGCACAGGACCGGGTCTGCCCGAGCGGGCAATTCTGAATGCCTCGCGAATGGTATCTGCCAGATCCTCAATGTGGTTTACAAAGAAATTGTGCTTGGTGATGGGCATGGTCACGCCCACGATGTCGATCTCCTGGAAGCTGTCCTTACCGATCAGCGAGCAGGGAACGTTACCTGTGATGGCAATGAGGGGAACCGAGTCTAACATCGCCGTTGCAATACCGGTGACCAGATTGGTCGCTCCGGGACCCGAGGTGGAGATCACCACGCCGGTCTTGCCGGTGGCTCTGAAATATCCGTCCGCCGCATGGGAAGCACCCTGCTCGTGGGCGGTGAGCACATGGTTGATCTTGTCTTGATATTCATAAAGTGCGTCATAAATGTGAAGAACCTGTCCGCCGGGATAACTGAATACATCGGTTACGCCCTGCTCGATCAGTGTTTCCACAATGATCTGCGCGCCTGTCTTAATCATGGTTGTATCCTTTCGTTTATGCCTGTTCTTCCTTTAACATATTGTTTACTGCACTGATCAGCGCCAGCACCGATGCTGCCAAAATATCGCTGTCAACACCCGCGCCCCAATACACGCAGTCGTTCTTACCCTTCACCGAAACGTACGCGGCGGCTCTTGCGGTGGATCTGCCCTCCATGGCGTGCTCCGAATACCCTTCAAAGGAGAAGGCGTCCTTACCCAGCACCTGCTTTAAGCCGTTGCTTACAGCGTTGAGGCGTCCGTTACCCGTTGCATGTACCTTTTCGATCTTGCCGTCTCTGATCACAGAGAAGCTTACCTCAGCAAGGCTCTGTTCCTTTTCGTAAACGATGTCGATCACCTTCAAGGGTGAGGACACGTTAAGATAGTTTTCAGAGAAGATCTTATATACCTCTTCGGGCTGCAGCTCCTTATGAGCTCTGTCGGAAACACCCTTGACCTTGTAGCCAAAGACCTCGCGCATCTTGGGCGGCAGGATGTGGGAATAGCGGGTCTCCATGAGATATTCGATACCGCCCTTGCCCGACTGGGAGTTGATGCGGATCACGTCCGCCTCGTAAACTCTGCCAACGTCCGTGGGGTCAATGGGCAGATAAGGAACGGTCCAGTGGTCTGCGTTTTGCTCCACTCTGTATTTCATGCCCTTGGCAATGGCATCCTGGTGGGAGCCGCTGAATGCCGCAAACACCAGCGCACCGCTGTAGGGCTGACGCTGATAGACCTGCATTCTGGTAACCTTTTCATATACTCTCGTGATCTCGGGAATGTTTGAAAAGTCAAGCTCGGGATCAACACCCTGGGAATACATATTCATTGCCAGAGTGACGATATCCACGTTACCCGTTCTCTCTCCGTTGCCGAACAGTGTTCCTTCAATACGGTCACCGCCTGCAAGCAGACCCAATTCACTGTCTGCCACGGCACAGCCTCTGTCGTTATGAGGATGCAGGGAGATGATCAGATTCTCTCTGTTTTTCAAATGCTTGCACATATACTCCACTTGATTTGCATACACGTGGGGCATGGAGTGGGAAACGGTCACAGGCAGGTTGATGATCACGGGATCATCCTTTGTGGGCTGCCAAATGTCGATCACTGCATTGCAGATCTCAGCGGCAAACTCGGGCTCGGTGCCTGTAAAGCTTTCGGGAGAATACTCAAAGCGGAAGTTTCCGGGCGTCATTTCTCTATACTTCTTGCAAAGCTTTGCACCTGTCACCGCAATGTCGATGATCTCTTCCTTGGAGCGTCTGAATACCTGCTCCCGCTGTGCCACGGAAGTAGAATTATAAAGATGCACGATGGCGGAGGGGGCGCCCTTCAACGCCTCGAAGGTC
>JAFTMP010000150.1 GCA_017452335.1 Clostridia bacterium | reverse complement strand
GCTGTCGCCATCAGCATTCAGCAGAGAGGTAACAACCTTACCGCTTGCATTGGTAGCAGAAACAACATAGTCTTCACCGGAGCCTTCGTACTCGTCAGCAGCGAAATCGCCCTCAGCGCCAACGATAATCTTACCGGAAACAGTGGTGATGGAAGCCAGGTCGTCATGCTTCACGTCAGCAGTGCCTCTGTAGGTCAGCTCTTCTACAACAAAGGACACGTCATAAGTACCTGCAACAACAGTGTCAGCTACTTCGAAAGCGAGAGTTGCAACATACGCGCCACCCTTAGCTTCCAGAGCAGCAGCAGTAGCGATGAACTCGCCTGCGTCAGCAGTACCAGCTGCCTGTGCAGCGCTTACGTTGGTGAACCAAGAGGGTTCTGCACCGGTAACATACCAGGAGCACTCAGTCTTGTCTTCAACAACAGTGATACCCTCGGGAAGGGTGAACTTTACCTGCAGGTTGCAGATACCGTCATAGTCGCCAACAGAAGTGTCGGAAACGAAAACGCCCAGGTAAGCCAAGCCGCCGGGAACAGCAGTGCCGTTACCCATAGTGACGGTGACATCGTTCTGCGCAGCAGAAGACGCGAGCACAGTTGCGGGAACCAGTGCAAGCACCATCACTACAGCGAGAACAAATGAAAGAATGCGATTTTTCATAATATACCTCACTTTTTGTTTTTTCGAGGGTACCCCCTCTAAATGCATTTTTTCCGTATACAGTATAGCAGATTTTTCTGAAATGTCAAGTGTTTTTTCTCTTTTTTTCAGAAAAGCACTTAACTATTTAGATAGTTGAGCAAAAATTCCGTCTTTTGCATCCCAAAAGCCCCAAATGATTCTTTTTTCGAAAAGCAGTTTGCATCTGCTCCCCCGCAAACGAGGGAGCAAACGCAAGTCGTACATAATCAGCCAACTTCAACAGCAGATTCGGAATCTTCTACAGGCGCTTGAACAAACTCGCCTAAAACTGCCTCGTAGCCCTCAGCATCCGAGAGAACGGAAAGCAAAACAGTAACATCACCGATCGTCATCGTGGACGCGCTGGTTTCAGCATCAGCACTGCCGTCTACGTTCAGAGCCTCTACATGAAGCAGCCTTCCTTCGATCACTGCAGCCTGTTCTTCAGCAGACATTGCCAAGAAGTTCAGCAGTGCGGTTACGTCACCGATCATCACCTGTCCGTCGCCGTCGATATCGCCACCGATCGCTTCCTTCTTTGCGATCGTTTCGGTTACCACAAGGCCCTTACAGGTTTCGCAAACGTAACCCTTGTATCCTTCTTCGTACACGGTAGAATCCTTGAACGCGCTCTCACCTTCAACGTGATCGTGAACAGGAACCACGGGAACGGTCGTTGTAACGGTATTGGCGCTGTAGTATGCTACAGAGCCGTCCGCATTCAGCAGTCTCAGACCAATTTCATAGCTTTCGCCGTACACGGGAACAAACTGCTCATCAGTGCAAAGCTCGAAGCGGTAAATTGCATATCCGCTACCCAAGGTTTCGGGCGTATGAATATAAGTCTTACCGTTAATAGTCAATTCCCAAGTGTAGTTTGCCTTGTCATCAAAGAGTTTCTCAAAGCCATTTCCCTGGTAATCATAGATTCTCAGAAGAAGCTGAGTAATACCGGGCTGCTGACCGGGGGTGGGGTTGTTGGGGCTGTTTAACCAGTTTTCCCAACCGGTGCCCCATTTACCAAGGGTCAGTGCAGCGGTATCAACCATGTCGTAGACGATCTCATAAGTAACATTTTCGGATACTTCCACAACGGGAGTATTCAAGGTGTAGATCTTAGTACCCTCAGTATAGGTTGCAGGAACAGGAGCAACAGGGATAAGGCCTTCTCTCCAAGTCTCGGTTGCAACAGTCTCGCCGCCCTTGGTCCAAGTTACGGTGTAGTACTCGAAAGTAACGGGCTCGTCAGAAATGCAGAACTCTACGGTGCTGTTGGTAGAAATGTAGTGGTAACCCTCTTCGCCATATCCTTCAACAGTCAAGTCGTAAACATCCATATTCAAAACATACTTCTGATCCTTTACAAGAGCAAAGCCTTCATGTGCTCCAAACAGGGGGAATCTTTGAGCAAACCAGGATGCGCTGTCGCCGCCCCAAATAGAGCTTGTCGGCTGGGATTCTACGGTTACTTCCTTTGCAACGCCATCCTCAGTCCAGTTAAAGCGCAGAACAAAGCGGTAATTCGACTTATTCTTAAGCAATTCTGCCAAATCGCAGTTTTCAGGATCACTCTCAAGTCTGATAAGAGCTCTCGCACCGGAGCTGGAATTTTCAATACCCTCATCGCCATAGCCAATACTCAAAGTGGGAACTCTGGGCGCACGTGCGCTCTCGGTGTACTGTGCAGTATAGGTTGCTTCCTCTGTTGCCGCCACAATCTCCTTATCCCAGCCGGTAAAGGTATAGGTGACCGCATGGGTCTCATAACCGTCGGTTGTGCCTACAGGAGGAACGGGGGTCTTACCCGGTGCAACATAATCCACAACGGTTTCGCCGTTTACTACCCAGTTTACCTTCACCCACTTCTTGTAAACTGCTTTCACAGTGCTCTTCGCACCGTCAACAGCCTTAAACGTATAAGCGGTATCGGTGTGCTCGATAGCCTTGCCATCCACTTCCCAGTGATCAAAGCCGTAGCCTTCTGCAGGCATGTTGGCTGTCAAGGTGTACTCGCCGGTCTCGTTATTGAAATCAACCAGCACCTTACCGTTTTCAGCTCCGATATCGTAGATATACGGAACGTTGGCATCCATAGCGGTGGCGTTCACAAATCCGGGAGCGGTATAAGTCATAATCAGAACCTTGTCGCCGGAAGGAACAGACGTTGTGTACGAATTGAAAACAACATCGTAGCTCACTCCGGGAGCGGGCGTGAAGCCTTCCTTCAAGATTCTTACTCTTGCCATATAGTTTTCATAAGCCCAAGAATAGTTGTTTTCAAGAGTCTCCAAAGGATACACTGCAGAGCCGATCACCATTTCCGAATCATACATTCCGGAAACAAACGCTGTCGAAACATTATTGGGCAGGAACACCAGATCCGTGCCGCCGCACATTTCAGACTTTGATCCGTACCAGCCGATTTGCTTGGTAGAAGGATAGTCTGTAAAGGTAGTTCCTTCATCATAGATAAATCTCGTGCTCACAGGGCAGGTCCAAGAATTAACGCCCGTAGCATAGAGGGAACCGTCTTTATTGAAGAGATTCAGTCTGATCTGATAAGTCACGCCCTTCACAGGAACGAAGGGATCATCAACGATACAAGGCTCGAAACGAAGCATGGTATCATAGCGGGTGGAATAGTCAATATCCAGCACCTTTCCAATCATACCCGTTTTACCGCCATAACTACCGGTTTCGATCACCAGCTGCGTTTTATAAGTTCCTTTCTTCAACTCTTCTTCCAAAGTTTGACCATTCCAGGTAACGCCGGAATCGAAGATCATCTCAGAATCGTCAATGCCAACCAGAATCTGAGTCACTTCCATTTTTTCGCCCATGCTGGTGCTGTTTGCCCAGTTTTCAATTTGACTGAATCTGGGACGGATATTCAGCTTGTTCACCTCGGCTTTTATGGAAATCTCATTGAAATGGAAGCCAATGTTCTCATTATTATAGATACCATAAGCGCGAACATAGCGGCAATTCACAGCGGTTTCAAGCGTCGTGGTATGACCTGCACTGGTCATAGTTCCCTCGCTCTCTTTTCCACCGAGCTTTGTCCATGTGGTGATATCAGCAGTGTTATCATTGGTGCCGTACAGCACAAAACGATAGTCTCTGCCCGTTATAGTCCACACGTCAAACTGCTTTACATTGTAGGATGCACCAAGGTCAATTTCCACATAGCACTTGCTTTCGGCAAGAGGATATACCGTGGAAGGGTCTTCCACCTTCTTCCCGTTCGCCCCGTCTATTTTTCCACCGGTTCCCCAATAACCAAGGTCAAAATAACGGTCGGCGTTTCCATTGGTAACTTTAGCTGCATCATCATGCCAGCCATTTCCCGCCTTAACGGGCGCATTCAGCGATACCGTTACCAAAGCAGATTCTGCTTCCGCACCGGATACCAATGCCACCGCGGGAATGGTACTCAGCACCATCAACGCGGCAAGCAAGAACGAAAAAATTCTTTTGCTCATAAGTGTTCTCCTTTTCGTTTTGCTCTTTCGAGCTCTTTTTGATTTGTACACCCCTGCCTTTTCTACGTCAACCCAAAAAGCGCCAAGGGAATACCGATACGGATACATTATACTCCCGAATTTGTTTTTTGTCAATTCTTTTGCCCCGATTTCATCCGCATCGCTCACAAAATCATCGAAATGCACAATTTTGAACCATCGTTTTTGTGCAACTTGACCAACATCCTTCCACTTTGCGCGCATAACGCAAAAAAGGGGCTATCTCAAATTTGCAATTTGAGATAGCCCCTCGCGCGAAAAAGCCTTAGGGAGGCTTTTTCGCGCCCGGGAATTTGCCGTTTTCGACTCCCAAAGGAGGCGAATGGCGGTTTTTAACCGACAAGGCAAAAACCATGGGGTGTCTACCAAATGCAGAATGCATTTGAGACACCCCTTTCAGTTTTCTTCCTATTACATTGTATAGCGATCCTATCAGCCCTTATCGGGATGATAGGTGGGCACGATGTCCTTGAGCTCCTTTTTGGCATCAAAATCTTCTTTTTGCAGATCTTCGCGCAGTTTTTCAAGACGCTGCAGAAAATCGGGAGCCAGCTTGATGGGCTTTCCGATATGGATCAAGGTGTTTTCCGTTTTGCTCAGTCCCTCCTCATCCATAAGCAGCTCCTCATAAAGCTTTTCGCCGGGACGCAAACCCGAAAATTCAATTTTGATATCGGTATAGGGCTCAAATCCCGAAAGACGGATCAGCTTTTCCGCCATATCCAAAATGCGCACGGGCTTGCCCATATCCAGCACAAAGATCTCCCCGCCCTTTGCAAGCGCACCCGCCTGCAGAACCAGCGCCACCGCCTCGGGGATGGTCATGAAATAGCGAATGATGTCGGGGTGGGTCACCGTGACGGGTCCGCCCTTGGCGATCTGCTCCTTGAACAGGGGAACCACAGAGCCGTTAGAGCCCAGCACATTTCCGAAACGCACTGCCACGTACTCGGTTTTGGAACGGGCATCATAGGTCTGCACGATCATTTCGCACACTCTCTTGGTGGTGCCCATCACATTGGTGGGGTTCACCGCCTTGTCGGTCGAGATCAGCACGACTTTCTTCACGCCGGCGTTCGCGGCAGCCGTTGCAGTTTTGTCCGTACCCAACACATTGTTCTTGATCGCCTCGTTGGGACTGTCCTCCATCAAGGGCACGTGCTTGTGCGCCGCGGCATGGAAGACGATCTCGGGACGATGCTCAAAGAACAGCTCGTCCAGCCTCTTCTCGTCACGAACCGAACCAATAAGCACCTGCAGGTCCAGCGCAGGATAAGCTCTTTTCAGCTCGTTTTGGATGGCATAGGCATTGTTTTCGTAAATATCGAAGATCACCAGCCTGCGGGGGGCATTGGCGGCAACCTGTCTGCACAGCTCCGATCCGATGGAGCCGCCGCCACCGGTCACTAAGATCGTGCGGCCGCGCACATATCCCAGAACCGATGCGTTGTCAATGCGGATCGGGTCTCTTTCCAGAAGATCCTCGATCTCTACCTTACGAAGAAGTCCGCGGTCAATTTTGCCGTCGATGAGCTGTGCCACACCGGGGAGCACCTTCACCTGGCATCCCGTAGCAGCACAAAAATTCAAAATACGCACTCTATCAGCAGGCGTACACGTGGCAATGCAGAAGAGAATGGTATCAACATTCAGCCGCTCGGCGATCTCGGGGATCTGCTCGCAGGTGCCCAGCACCCGCACGCCGTACACCGACTGTCCCTGCTTTTCACGGGCATCGTCCACGATCCCCGCAATATCATACCGCTCAGCTTGATTTTTCAGATCTCTGATGATCATGGCACCTGCGTCGCCGCCTCCAACGATCAACAGCTTCTCCGTACCCTGCTCCTTTACCGACTCAGCGCTCGCCCTCGATCTCTTACCAAACTGACGGGCAAAGAGTTTTGAAAGGGTCAGCAGTGCCAGAGAAAAAACCGCGCCGATCGGGTAAACGCTCAGCTTCAAAAGGGCAAAAGAGCCTCCCGCGGCAAGCTGTGCGATCAAAACATGGACACCGAAATAAAGAAGCTCCACTGCAGATACCGAAAGCAGCAATCTGTATACATCCTTGATCCGCGCATATTTCCAAATCACACGATAGTTGTGCAGAGCATAAAATATCAGGACCGTCAGCAGAGCCATGATTGGTACCGTAAGCAAAAATGACTTCAGCATGCCCGCAAAGCCGTCTGCGCCGTACTGTTCGATCAAGAGCGCCAACGCTGTACCCACATTCAAAATCACCGCATCCAGCACCATCCAGCCGATCGCCTTCAGACGCGAAAGCCACACTATTTTCTTCATCTCATTCATGTTTCTATCCTTTTCCCCAAAAAAACAATTTACAGGTTACATGTCATAGCTCATTTAATAATACAACTTTTTACACCGTTTGTCAAGTGCTCCCCTTTTTTTCATCGCCGCCTGCACAAAAAAACAGAGCTGTTGCAAACAAACAGCTCTGTCATACTCTTTATTCCGCTCCCTGCAAAACGCGTTTACAGAGAATCGCATAATCCAAAAGATCCACCAATCCGTCTGCGTTCATATCCGCCGCAAACAGCGCTTCTACACGAAGGGGCGCTTCGTTCACGATCCTCAGCTTTACCTGCATCAGATCCAGCACATCCGTTAAGCCATCTCCATCCAGATCGCCATACACCGCCAAGGTATACTGCTCGTTCTCGGGAAGCGTCAGGAGCATGCCCGTTTGAACGCGCTCGTGTGTGCCGACCTCCCTACCCGCAGCATCCGTCACCCGAACAAACGCGCGTTCGTTGATCTCATCAAGCAGTTCCTGCACGGTCATTCCTGCAAAAACGCCGCAAACCACATGGGATTCCTCTTGAATGAGCAGGTTTTCTGAAGTGATCCTTCTGGGATTGACCGCAACGCTCAGAGGTGCTGACGCTTCGCTGGCGTAGGCACTGTCCGTTTCGGCAAAGCGCACCACAAAGGTGTATGTTCCATACTGCGAAAGGACAAATACCGGAGAGTCCTGCCAGTGCTTTCCACCGTCCACGCTGTATTGTGCGCCAGGGATCTCTTTCAGCGTTACCGTAAGATCCTCTATACGATCCGTTCCGGGCGCCTCGGGCGGTGCAACGGTCTTTTTCAGTGTAGTCACACGAAAGGCAACGCTTGCAGGGCTGGCATAGGACGTGGATGTTTCTGCCACTCTCTGATAAAAGGTGTAGGAGGTAGCGGGAGAAAGCCCCGTAAAGGTTGCACTGCTCTGCCAGGTGGTGCCGTTTTTGCTGTACTCGTAACCGCTCACGCTCTCAAGCGTCACGCTTGTATCGGTCTTTGATAACAGGGTGGGCGCGGAGGGCTTGCTCACGCTTGCCTTGTCGGTCATTACCGTAAGCGCCGTACTGGAGGGGCTTGCATAGGCAGTTGCCGTTTCCGCTACCCGCTGATAAAACTTGTAGCTCGTGGCGGGAGAAAGCCCCGTAAAGGTTGCACTGCTCTGCCAAGTGGTACCGTTTTTGCTGTACTCGTAACCGCTCACGCTCTCAAGCGTCACGCTTGTATCGGTCTTTGATAACAGGGTGGGTGCGGAAGGTCTGCTCACGCTCGTCTTTTCGGTAGTCACCGTCAAAGCATCGCTTGCGGCACTGGCATTTGCCGTGGACGTTGCCGCCACTCTTTGATAAAACTTATAAGTCGTGGCAGGAGAAAGACCCGTAAAGGTGGGGCTGGTCTGCCAAGTGGTGCCGTTTTTGCTGTATTCATACCCGGTAACACTTTTCAAAGTAACCGACGTAGCTGTTTTGGAAGAAAGCGTGGGGGCGGCGGGCGCATTACTGCTTGCCTTATCGGTGCTCACCGTAACCGCCGCACTTGCGGGACTGGCATAGGATGTGGACGTTGCCGCCACTCTCTGATAAAACTTATAGGTCGTGGCAGGAGAAAGACCCGTAAAGGTGGGACTGGTCTGCCAAGTGGTGCCGTTTTTGCTGTATTCATACCCGGTAACGCTTTTTAAAGTGACCGATGTAGAGGTTTTGGAGGAAACGGTAGGCGCCGAAGGGGCGGCAGGCGTAGTTTTCTCCGACTCAGCCACAACCGTGAAGGGATAAGTCTTTGCCGCCATCGCACCGTTTTGTCCCTTTGCCGTGATCATCATCACGTATCCGCCGGGCTCCAAAATGCCAAAGCGCAGCTTGGAGTTGACCGTACTGGAGCCCAGACTCAGCGAGGTCGCCGTCGTGCTTTGGGGAACATTCTGCAAAACAGTGCCGCTTGAAGAAAGAATGTATCCGGTCACCGTTGAAAGCCCCGAAGAAAGGCTCACCGTACCGCGTAAACCAAAGGAGGAGCCTTGCACCAGATTTCCCGAGGGAAAGGTGGTCAGCTCAATAGAGGGCGCCGTTCCCGCACCGTTTGAAAAGTCCTCTGCGGGCACATAAGTCCCGTTTTCAAGCAAATAGAAGGTCTTGCCCACCGCATTGGTCACAGAGCCCGTAACGGTAACCCATGTTCCCACGGAAATGCTCGCCTTTTTGGTGCTTGAACGATAATAACTTGCGTAAGCACCCGTAGCAACGCTTGCCATGTACACCCCTGCACCCGCCGCGCTCACCTGCGGAAGCGGGTCAATGAGTTTTCCGCAAACGGCACAGTTATTGCCCGTTTCATCGGTATAACGATGGGTCACGTGCAGAGTCTCACCCTTTGCCCAGGTCTCAGAATAGGTATCGGCATCTGCGCGGAAGAGCGTGATAATCTGTCCCCAGCTTGCGATCATGCTCTCATAGGTCATTTCGGAAATGACGACCCTGTTTTTCTCAATTCCTTCTACATCGTAATCAATACTGTGCAGTACCGTCACGCCGGTCTCCGTCGCACCAAGAAAGATCATGGAGTGATTGCCACCGCCCGCGGAGCGCGCTTGGATCAGGTCGCCGGGGGTTCCTTTTTTCAAGATGATCCGTAAATTATCCACGCTCATCACTTCGTAACTGCCGCTGACACCTGCCGCAGGAACACCCGCGGAGCGCTCAATGGAAACTCTGCCGACCTGTTGAAGAGGGATCGTTGCCACCGTGTTGCCGAAATAGTTGATCGCCTGCAGCTTCGTGCCAAAGATCAGCGCAAAGGCATAACGCACAAACGCACCGCTTCCGTAAGCGGTGGAGGGAAACTCCAAAGCCAGATCGGCAAGGGCGGGATGGCTCTTGCTCACTGCCACCAACCCGCAGGAGGAACACGCCGTGTTCCCGCAGGTGGTGGCGCCCATCACCGTAAAATAGGGGGTATCGCTGTAAACGAGTCGGTCAAAAAGGATCTGCAATTGTCCAGAAATATAGGTGTTTTCGCTGAAATCGCTCCCTTTTTTGCCCGAAACCTGCATGGTATCCGCGGCAAGCGCAGAAAGAGGTAATGCGGAAACAAGTATAAAAAGCGCCAAAAGCAGCGCCAAAATTTTATGTCTTTTGTAAATCATCCCGGTGTGTTCCTTTCTATAAATTCTGCCCATCTCCAAAGAACAACCTATCATTATATATAATAAGTATACTGTATTTCCCGCGGTTTGTCAACATTATGCGACGGGTTTAGCTAAAAAAATTCAAAAAATCTACCGGTTGTATTTTACATATTTTTTCAAAAAAGGCTTGACAAATGTGCTTTTCGGGTATATAATAGGTCGTCAGAGAAGCGCCCGCGGGCAACTTGCGCTTGGAGGTGCGCTTTTCTCCTTGCCGTCAACCAAAAAATCAACTTGACGGCCGAAAGTCCATAGGGAGGTGTAAATAACATGGCAAAAGCAAATGTGTCTTACGAGACGATCTTTGTTGTTGACTTGAGACTCGGCGAAGAAGCTGTGAAGGGTCTGGTGGAGAAGTTCACCGGTCTGATCGCTGCAAACGGCGAAGTTACTGAAGTTAACGAATGGGGCAAGCGTAGATTCGCTTATCCGATCGACGACGTGAACGACGGCTACTATGTGCTGGTGAACTTCACCGCTCCTGCTTCTTTTGTTGCAGAGCTGGAAAGAGTGTACCACATCACTGAAGGCATTATGCGTTCTATCGTTGTAAAGAAGGAAGCATAAGAGGGTTGGCAGATGGCGAACTTTAATTTTAACAAGGTGATCCTCGGCGGCAGATTGACCGCTGAGCCCGAATTGAAGCAAACCACCAACGGCACGCCCGTTCTTTCTTTCTCTGTGGCAGTCAACAGAAAGATTGCCAAAGGTGCTGAGCAAAAGACCGATTTCATCAACTGCCGTGCCTGGAGAACTACAGCGGAGTTCATCTCCCGCTATTTCCACAAGGGCAGCTGCATTTCCATTGTGGGACAGCTCCAGCAGAACAGCTGGACCGACCAGCAGGGTGCCAAGCGCACCACCTACGAGGTGCTGGTGGATGAAGTGGCATTTGTTGACAGCGCATCGGAAAACCGCGGCTCTCAGAGCGCAGGCTACAACCCCTACGCAAGCGAACAGAGCGGTTTTTCAAGCCCCGCAGAAGATGCGTCCCGTTTTGAGCAAGTAGAAAACGAAGACGATCTTCCGTTCTAAAATTTAAAAGGAGGATTTCGCAAGATGGATAACGAAAAGATTGTTGCAACCGAAGAGACGGTTGCTCCTGTAGTTACTGAAGCGCCCGCTGCTGAAGCTGCTCCCGCAGCTGAAGAAAAGCCCGCAAAGGCGCCCTACCGTCAGAACAACGCTAACCGCAAGAGAAAGAAGGTTTGCGTATTCTGCGTTGAAAAGGTAAAGTGCATTGACTATAAGGATGCAGGAAAGCTTAGAAAGTTTGTTTCCGAGCGCGGCAAGATTCTTCCCAGAAGAATCACCGGTACCTGCGCAATGCATCAGCGTCAGCTGACCACTGCAATCAAGAGAGCAAGAGTTCTGGCTCTTCTGCCCTACACTGCAGACTAATTAAAAAAATCACCCGTTGCTTACGCAACGGGCATTTTTGTTTTGGTTTTCAAGGCGAGGTTCAGATCGCCCGCTTTTTGCGTGTATAAAGACAACCGACCGCTCCTGCACCAACCAAGCAGCTAAGAGAAAGCACCGCCCACACCGCCGTTTTATCCCCTGCCTTCGGCGGGGTCGCTTCATAATAGATAGTATCATACCAGGCATCTGCGCCCACCGCGCGCCACTGCTTCTCGGTGCCGCCGTAATAGATCGTTTCTGCATAAATACTGTCTTCCGAAGCGCTTTTCAGACCTTTGGGAATATAAATCCATTCCAATTTACACTCAAACAAGGTTCCTTCT
>JAFTMP010000149.1 GCA_017452335.1 Clostridia bacterium | reverse complement strand
TGCAACGCCTGCGGCAATAGCCAGTTCATGAAGCTTTTTGTAAGCGCTCTTACCATAGGCTTTTAAAACGTAGGGCATAATTACCGTATTGGCAAGACCGTGAGGCGTTCCGTATTGCCCGCCAAGGGAGTGTGCAATGGCGTGGATGTAGCCCACGTACGATTTTGAAAAGGCGATGCCCGCCTTGTAAGCGGCGTGAAGCATCTGTTCTCTTGCTTGAAGGTCTTTGCCATTGCTGTATGCCTGCTTTATGTTTTGAAAGATCAGCGCGGTCGCTTCCAAGGCAAGTGCCCTTGTTTCCTTATTAGTGGAGCGTCCGATATATGCTTCCACTGCGTGGGTCAGCGCGTCCATACCGGTGGTGGCGGTGAGGTGCGGGGGCAGAGATTTGGTGAGAGTGGGGTCCAAAACCGCATAACGCGGAATGAGGGGAAAGCTCATCAGTGCGTATTTGTGATGCTTTTCGTGATCGGTGATGATCGCTGCAAGGGTGGTTTCACTGCCCGTTCCTGCGGTTGTGGGAATAGCGATCAGCGTGGGCAGCCGTCGCAGTACGCGCAGCATCCCTTTCAGCTTGTCAAGACTCTTATTGGGATAAGCCACTCTTGCTCCCACCGCCTTGGCACAGTCCATGGAAGACCCGCCCCCTATTGCAATAAGACCCGCACAGTGATGCGTATGGTAAAGACAGAGTGCTTCCTCCACATTGGTTACTGTGGGATTGGGTTGCGTGCGGTCGTATACCGCACAGGAAATGCCGGCTTTCTCCAAAGCCTCTTGAACAGGCTTTACCAGTCCCGCGTTAACGATTCCTTGATCGGTCACGACCAGAACAGATTTGATCTTCTCATTGCCTAAAGCTTCACCAAGAGTAGCGCAGGATCGTACGATCTTGGGCTCTCTGTAAGGAAGAAAGGGAAGAGCCAAATGAAATACTCCTTGAAAAACACGGCAGTATAGTGATTTGAGAAAAAACATAAGCACACCTTATTTATAGTTTTTTGCCACGCTGTCAAGACTTTCACTGATGATGGAAAGACTGCGGTAAAAAGCAAGCCGCTCTTCTTCCGTCAGTCCGCCGCTGATTTCTTCAAGAACATGATCGATCTTATCGGCGATTTTTTTGCCCACTGCCATTCCAAGGTCAGTAAGGATCAGCGGACTTTTATAGCGCTTAACGCTTTTGGATACGCAAGTGAGATATCCGTTGCTTTCAAGATAATCCAGAGCCCTTGAAATGGTAGCTTTGTCTTCCTCGCACCGCTCGCAAAGATCGGTGGCAGTTAAACTATCTGACAGATACAGATAGTAAAGGCAGGAAACATGAACACTCTTCAAATTATACTCTGCCATTTCCTGGTTTTTGATTTTGCGGATGTTTCGGCTGATTCGATTGATCAGCACGGTAAATGTCTCAAATCGTTCGTTCAAAGCGTCCCTCCTATGCTTGTTGAAATCTCAACAAGTATAACACAAACTTGTTGAAATGTCAAGAAGTTTATAAGATTTTTTATGAGTCTTAAAAAACTTGTGAAAATTGAAGAAAACATCCTTGTAATTGTGATGTAAAAAAAGGAGATGCTTCAATTTTTGCGTTGAAACATCTCCCTGTATTTATTATCTTGTAAACACATACCAATAGGCTCTTCCGCCGCCGAAGGAATAGTCCCCGCTTTTCCATTCTCTAAACAGGTATTCTTTCCCATTGATCTTTTTAATGAAGTAGGCAGATGCCGTTTTGCTTCTTTTGTTTAAGATCAGTCCTTTGGTCCAAGTAGAGACTTTACTGCTCGTTCCGTTTTTGGTGGTTGATGAGAATTCGCCGTCCTTCTCAAATTCCATCCTCAAAAGGTATAACTCGTCGGCAGCCCAATTTTGCCGATTCGGGTCAAAATCACTAAGATCAGTAACGTAAAAATCCCGTACCTTCCATGTCCCAAGAATAGCAGGGTCGTTGATAAAGGGATAGTCGATGGGATCGCATCTTTGGATATCATCGGGTGAAGTATAGTGTTGATCATTTACCTTTTCATATACCCAAATTTCTGGCACATCAAAGGCACCATCTGCCCCGCCGTCACAGTAATTGTACATCTCAAGGAAAAGCAGTTTGCGATCTTCATGATTTTCTATGGTGTATTTGTTGATATAAACCGTTTGCGACTTGGGTCCATGAGTGAATAAGTACCCCTTGGTCCAACCGAAAATTGACCAATAGGATTGTCCGCCGTCGATGAAATAGATCTCGTTTAACCACGCAAGATGACTGCACTTGGATTTCCCATAAACAAAGTGCTCGCGCGTGGGGAGAATGTCGATCATTTCCCATTTTCCGCAAGCGTCGGGATCATTTTCAAATGGCATTGCGATATGCTCTGCTTGATAAAGAGGCTCATCGGTACGCGTGCAAACGGGTACCTTCAATTCTACGGTATCATCACTATGATAGATCTCATAATATGCCCCGCAGGCTTTGTAGGCGGTGCCGTCAAGATGCTTGATCATTGCTTTGTAGGCATCGTCAAGCTCTTCTTTTTGGCAAATCAGTGAAGCCACTCTGCAAGGGAAGGAAAGCTTTTTCTCGGAAAATGGTGTGTTCTTCGGCAAGCTTCCGGTGATTTCCACGCAAGCCGCAAGATCGAAATCCTTTTCTTTATACTCTGTTTCATAATTGATCACGATATTTCTCTTGCCTACAATGGTTTTGGGCAATGAATTTTTGATCTTACCGATATCATGAATTGCATCAGATTTGGATGGGTAATTTTTGCGCACAAAAGCAACCCGCATTTCGTCCGTTTCTCTTACAAGGATGTTAAACATCTTTGGTTCTCCCTCCGTTAGATTTTTCTTGAGTTCCTCGATCTTTCTTAACTGCTTTTCTGTGGTTTGAATAAGTAGCTTTAGTTCCGCGATTTTCGCGTCAAGCGCCGCCGTGATTTTCTCGTTGTCTCTTGCTGTCAGTTGAACTCTGATCTCATCCAAAGAAAAGCCAAGCTCTTTGAGCGCAATAATGCGGTAACAATCGTCAAGTCTTGAGGCAGAATAATACCGATAGCCCGTAAATTTGTCGATCATATCGGGAATAAGCAAGCCTTCCGCGTCATAGTAGCGCAAAGCCTTGACTGAAATATTGCATAGCTTTGATAATTCACCAATCTTATACATCGCATTTTCCTTTCATTTTGATTTTGCTTGGAACAGTGCTATTTCTACCTTGCAGATGCAGTATATCATTACAGTTAAGGGGAGAGTCAATAGGGTTAGGGAATTTTGTTGAGAAATTTGGAGCATATAACGGAAAAACGACAAACTTCTTTTGAAGCTTGTCGTTTTCTGGTCGGAGTGACTGGACTTGAACCAGCGGCCTCAACGACCCGAACCGTAAAAGCCTTGTAAAATAAATGTTTTTGAGTGATTTTTGATGCTTTTTAGTCTGAAATCACTGCTTTCGTGTGCTCTTACTCGCACTGTGTCCAAGTAGTCCGAACCTGTAGATGGTCAAAGGTGTGGTCAACCACACTTTTGCCAAAGCTTAAATCATCAAATCATCAAGCAATTAGCCGTTATCGAGTTTTACTTTACTGCCGTTATTATACCACAGCTTCAGAAAATATGCAAGAGGTATTTTCAAAAACGCAAAAAATGCGTCGCAGTAGTCAAAGAAAAAGCCGTCAGAAAAAAGTTGAAATTGTTTCAAAAAAGGTCTGGACTTTCTCCTCCTTCTGTGGTATTGTTGTGTGCTGACAGGAGGTACAAAAATATGGATATCATCAACGAACTATGGTACGGAAACGTATCCCCCTTCGAGCAATGCACCCGTGGCGACAAACGGCTAAAGGAGCTACTGAAGCTGGTCGCCCGGAATCGAGAGGAACTGGACGGCACGCTTACCGATAAGCAGAAAGAAACACTTGAAAAATTTGAGGACTGCATGAATGAGATGCACAGCATCACAGAGCGCGATGCCTTCTCCTACGGCTTCCGACTCGGTGTGCAGCTGATGGCTGAATCCTTTCTTCTGCCATTGGGTGAGGACGAATAATCGCAACCTAAACACAGATCAGGCATCGGAGTAAAATCCGATGCTTTTCGTTCAAATGAAAAAAGCAGAAAAACTTTTTTGAAACCTCTTGCAAATTGCGCGAAAACGATATATAATATATAGCGTAATACCGCTATATAATTTATAGCGCAATTCCGCTACTTGTCGGAGGTGATTTTTTATGTTGAAAAATGATTATATGACCATAGCCGAAGCCTCTGAAAAATGGGGCATATCACAGCGTCAGGTACAGCACTTGTGTACCCTTGGCTCTGTGGAGGGCGCGGTCAAATTCGGTCGCGCTTGGATGATACCAATGAATGCGAAGAAGCCTATCGATGGCAGAACAAAGGAAGCGAGAAACGAGCATGAAGCGGATATGCCTCTGCCCCGTAAAACGCCGTTCCTGTATATGACAGACCTCTACCACACCCCCGGCACGGCTGATAAGGTGGGTGAAAGTCTTTCCTATCATCACGAGGCGCAGGTGCTGTTTGAAGCAGAGGTTGCATACTCCCGTGGTGAGATCGATAAGGTTTACGATATTGCCAACTACCTGCTTTCCAAGCACTCGGGCTTTTATGCCGTTCTCTCCGCAGGTATGCTTCTCGCGCAGTGCGCGATCTGGAAAGGTGATATCCATATGTGGCGCAAAGCCAAGGTGCATATTGCCGAAGCACCTGCCAAGAATGACCTCGACCGTGATGCCATGCAGCTTGCCATCAGCGCCGTAAATATTATGATATATAACGTAGAAAATTTCCCGGAATGGTTCAAAAAAGGGCGTTTTGAGCCAATTCACAAGGATGCATACCCTGCGGCGAAGGTGTATTACGCCAAATATCTGTACGCCCTCGGCTATGCCGTTGCCATGGGTCTTGTCAAGGTAGACGGAACGCAAGGGCTTTACATCATGTCGGTCATCTCGTTTTCGGTAGAGCCTATGATCGCGTGGGCGAGAGCCAACAATACCGTGATGTCCGAGATTTATCTACGTTTGACCTGTGCCGCGATATACCACAACTGCGGCAAGGACGAGGACGCGATCTACCACATCGACAAGGCGATTGAACTGGCACTTCCCGATAAGCTTTACGGTGTTCTTGCCGAGTATTGCCGTGCCCTTGATACCTTGATGGAGAGGCGATTGTCCCTCATTGACGCGAATGCTTGGGGTGAGGTCAAGAAGCTCTATAAGATATATAATGAAGGCTGGTCAAAGCTCTCGGGAACGGTTCGCGGAAAGACGATTCTGACCACACTTTCCGATAAGGAGCGCGAGGTTGCAAAGCTCGCTGCCTTTGGTCTCAGCAATCAGGAGATCGCGGACAGCCTGCATCTGTCACTCTCGGTCGTCAAGCAAGCGGTGCGAATTGTATCCGAAAAATCGGGTATGAGTCGTTCGGATTTTGCTGCGATTTTGTAATTTTATATATCCAAAACACCCCCAAAAAGATATATAAATTTTCCTTCAAAGCCCAAAATGCCCGAAAAATCAGACCTAAAAAAGTGATTTTAGGTAATACCGCAAATGAAAAAAATCTGCTATACTATTTACATCAGTATGGCAGATTTTTCTTTTTGAAGACTGCAGAGGGAGGAAACATGTTTACGACACTTTTCATCAAAGACCCCGTGCAAGCAGAGCCGGAGCACAAGGAAGGCGACCTTTACAAGGTTGTAAACACCTTTGGCAGAACCTTTGAACTCAAGTACGGATATTACGGAGATTGTGATCGACGGTTTGAGCCGGATGTGATCTATCCCGATTTTACCAAAACTCCCGTCTACACAGACGAAGGAACACCGTTCGTTACGATGATGCAGGACGCTTGCGCGAGCTACCGAGGCGAGAGCAAGAAAACATCCGATACCACCTGTGCCGAATGTAAATACTTCAAACGTGGCGAGGAATGGTTTGGGATATGCACTTGCGAGAAAAACAAAAAGCACTAAGCTCCGATAAGATGTAATAAAAGAAAGGAACTATCGAGTATGAGCAAGGAAAAGTACATAGAACCCAAGATAGAGGTTATCAAATTTGCAACCGCAGACATCATCACAACGAGCAC
>JAFTMP010000148.1 GCA_017452335.1 Clostridia bacterium | reverse complement strand
CATCAAAACGCCTACTGCCGGATGCTTAGCCTCTTTTTCGGGTAAAGACCGAGAGGAAATCCTCTTAGATTGCAATTACGGCGTGATCAGCTATTCTACAAAGACCTTCACGGTGATCCAAAGCTACTGCCGCGGAACCTTTGAAGCATCCAATGGAAAAAACATCCCCGTTTTGGCTCAAAATTATTTCTTAAACGGTTACGAGGTCAGCTTTAAAGAGTAAACGGAAACAACCTTTGCGAATACGCCGCGCAAAAGAGTGTGGCGAGAAAGGAAGTCGTTATGTTCAAAAAGATTAAAATGATGGTTGCCCTGCTTGTGGTGTGAAGCATGCTCTTTTGCACCTCGTGCACCTTTGAAGAGGCATGGCTTAGTGACAAGATCAATTGGGTTCGATATTCCTTGGCGGACCTTGAAATGGGGATGTATCCTCTGCCCCAATGCAACGCCGATCCCCAAATGCGGGGCATTCACGCTCTTCGCGTGATCCGCACCGAGGAAGAAGCGCAATATTTCCCCTATTGGTCGGTGATGGAAACACAAGGCATTTTCGTGCCGCAAGACGAAACGTAAACCCAAAGAAAGTGAGGTGTTCTGCCATGAAAAGAAATCAATTCATTTCGCTCCTTGCCCTATCGCTCCTTCTTGCCATAGCACTCCCCCTTGCGGGATGCAAGGGGCTTTACGGTGCACCTGACTCCATCAGCAACGGGGAAAAAAGCTATCTTACCGGCTTTTACGGCGAGATGATCCCCCAGGAGTTCAGCCGCACCGCGCAAACCATCACGGTAAATGGCGAGGACTATCGAAGAGTGAAGCACAAACGATTTGAACTCTATCACGGCTATGTGGGGCTTTACTCAAACGGAACCATCTATTGTGCCGAGGACCAATTTGAGGAAGCAAGCCTATACTATGCCGATCCCGAGAATTTCACCTATCATTTGGTGGTTGGCAACCCGGTCACCGTTTCCGCCACCTTAAAGGATGTAGATTATCAGCGCTTTGAGGAATTGCTGGATTTTGTATCAAAAAATGCCTACGATCCCTTTGACCCTCTCCACAACAGCCTGGTAGAAAAGGTGACGCTACCCATGCCCGAGGATTATGGTGATGGAGAAATTCATTTTTTCAAAACAAGTAAAGACGATCTGTTTACCACCGAAGGCAATACCTTTCACATCGTGGAAGATGAGATGTATTTGCTCTTCTACTATGACGGCGGAGCCGATAGCGACGGCATTGAAAAAATGATCGCCGTCAAATTGCCCGAGGAGCTTTCCGAATACTTTGTACCCTTGGTCCAAGAACATCTGTAAATCCAACCATTCTGTGCCGCTTTGAAAGAGAGGAACCGTTATGTTCAAAAAGCTCAAATCCCTCCTTGCCCTGTTGATGGTGGGCTGTATGCTCTTTTGCACCTCGTGCACCTTTGAAGAGGCATGGCTTAGTGACAAGATCCATCGGGTTCGATATTCCTTGGCGGACCTTGAAATGGGGATGTATCCTCTGCCCCAATGCCCGCAGGTAGATCCCAAAGAGCTTGAAAACTATGAACAACTAAAAAAGCAGGCAGAGGCGCTTGTCCGTGAAGGAAGCATCACCCTTTCGGACCAAAGCAAGCCGTGGCTCGATGGCTATATGAACATCGAACACGCTTTGAAAACAGTAAGCGCACAAAGCATCGGCAATAGTGAACTCTTTTTTGGGTTTTGTCTGACGTACACACTGATCAACGACTATTTTGAAACCTTTGAAGACGTGACCCACGACTATGACGAAAAAGAAAAAGAGGACTATACCGAAAAAATTATCGGTGCGCTGTATTTTCTTGATGAGTACTGTATGGATGTATTTAAAGAAAGCAAGTGGATCACCGTTACGTATTTGACAGCCTCGGCAAAAGCGTATCTTTTAAAAAACCATGAAACTTACCACGCTTATCACGAGCTTTTCCGCACAATGCTGGGTGATAGTTATCCCGTTACCCACAAATCCATCGTGGATGACCCCAAAATAAAGGATCGGTGGCAAAAGGTTAAGGACTGCCGAGCCTATTATCAAAAAAGCCATGATGCCCAAAAGGCTCTTGAGAGGCTTTCCGAATTTTACGATTGGGAAAACAGTTCAAGGTTAGATTAAAAATGATATATACCGAACGGAGGTAATTTTTTATGAAAAAAATATTGACATTGCTCTTGGCAGGAATGATCATCTTTGGATTTATCGGATGTGACCATCAAGTGTATAAACTGCCATGGGATCAATTCTGCATTTCTGAGCACGACGGAACTGCTATTGAATTGGATTCAAAGAAAAAACAATTCATTATTGATCTCTTGAATTGCGGAAATTGGGATAACGGAATTACAGAATACTCTGCCGATGTAAAGTTTTATACGCAACAGCAGATAATTGAATATTGCGCAGGGGAAGGAATTTTTAATGACATAACTCTACAAAAGTCTCTGAAAATATCCGAGGAAGATCGAATTATTGTGAATATGTATTTAGAATTCAATTGAGTTCTTTTGCAAATATTGCGCAAAAATAGTCAAACACACTCTCCACCCGTTTTCAAAAGAAAACGGGTGGAGAGTGCAAATAGGAACAAAGGATGCAAAAGCTTTACAAAAGCTCTTGCATCCTTTGCGTTTTTATGATAAAATCGGGACGAAAAGACGAGAAGGGAGAACTGAACGCTATGAGGTTATCCGATTTCAAGGGGGCAAGTGACGTTCTGCGCTTTGCCGCCGCTATGGACTATTTAAGGGCGCACCCCGGAAGCACGCTGACCGTGGAGCCGGGCGTTTATCATCTGACCTCAGACCTTGCCAAAAACGCTATGCAGGCGGTCTTGTCGGGAAAATGGGGTGCCAATCCCCAGAGTGTGATGTTCAACCCCTCCTATGAATACACCCGCGGCATCAGCCTTGACGGGCAAAGGGGGTCAACCATTGAAGCCTACGGGGTCACTCTGATGGTGGAAGGCTTTATGGAACCCCTATCCATCATAAACTGCGCCGACGTTACGATCTGCGGGCTGACCATCGACCATCTGCGCAAGCCCTATTCATGGGGTGTTGTGACCGATATTTCCGAAAAAAACGACGAAGGGGTACGCCGTTGCACGGTGGAGCTTGATGAAAAATGCCCTGTGCAGCCATGTACACCTCTGAATTTACGGCACATTTTCTTTGACAGCGCGGCGCACCGCAAAATTTCGGCGCAGGTGCGGCGTGTAGACTACGTGGACGCCCGACACCTTACCGTCACCGTGGCGCAAGGAGAGGGGCTTCGTTGCGGGCAGGAGTTTTACACCATTCACACCTTTCACGCCCGCCCCGCCATTCTCATTGAAAACGCCAAAAATATTCGTTTAAGGGACGTGACCATCCATTCCCAGCCCGGTATGGGGATCGTGGGCAACAGAAGTCAGGACCTTTTGTTATCGGGCGTGCGGGTCATCCCTTCCCCCGGTCAGCACTGGTCAAGCAACACCGATGCCACCCATTTTACATCCATCAAGGGGCTCCTGCGGTATGAAAACTGCATTTTTGAAGGGCAGGGCGACGACAGCGCCAATATTCACGCCTACTATCAGGACATTGAAGAAAAAGAGAGTCCCCGCACCTGCTATTTGAAGGAAAAGACCCCCGACGGCACCCACGCACAGACCCTCGACTACCCCGATGTGGGCGATGTTTTGGAGCTGACGGACAAAAACACCCTGCAGGTGCTTGACCGCTACACGGTCCTATCCTGCACCCCGCTCCATAAGGAATGGCGGTGCAAGGTCACCCTCGACCACGATCTGCCCGATAACACGGCAGGGCTTGTGATGGCGGACGTGACCCGTCTGCCAAAATTGGAGATCGTCAACTGCCACGCATCCCTACACTTTGCAAGAGGCTTGCTCATTAAGAGCCGTGGTGCGCTGATCGAAGGCAACACCTTTTCGGATATCCCCATTGCAGGCATTGAAGGAGCGGCGGAGAGCTATTGGTATGAGGGGGTCAGCCCTTCCGATCTGATCATTCGTCACAATCGGATAGAAAACTGCGGTTGCGGAATCATCATTAAAGCAGACTGTCCCGATCCAAAGGGGCTGTGCATTAAAAACATTGTCATTGAAGACAATACCATCCATTGTCCCGACGCACGCTACGGCATCTATTTGCGCAATGTGGATGGGGCGCTCATTGCCCGCAATAGGATCACGGCAAAGGGTACGCCCGTCTTTTATGAAAACTGCGCAAACATCGACCATCAATAAAAACAAATTGGGGCTTTGCCCCAAACCCCACTAAAGGAACCTTGGAGTTGCTTCGCAACTCCGAAAAAAGCTCCTTTAGAATCCTCAAAAACTTTGAAAGAATGGGCAATTTAAGCCCGACTTTCCTTTAAAAAGTGGCATCAACGCGCTCAAAAAAGGATCTCAAATGCAAAGCGTGATGTTCTTATCGGAGAAAACACTCACAACAAAAATTGAACCGCAGAAAGCAAAGAATAACCCCGACAGATTTTCGAAGTCTGTCGGGGTTCGTTCATTTTGTTTGACAAATTGGAATTGGTTAGTTAAGAATACACCAAACGAATAACGGCACATAGCAACTTGTCAAAACTAATCTTTGCCAAAGACCGCCATACCGCAAAACCGTATTTGAAAACTTTTCTTTCTCTCCCATAATAAAGAAACAAAAGAACACAAACGCCATAACAAAGCACAAAAGTGAAATTGTTCCTATAAAGAACTCGGAGATTTGCAACTGCAACAATGCCAAAAGCAAGGGCACAACGAGTAAAGTCATAAAACCAATAGCAGAAGAACCGCCATGAATTTTTGTTATAAAATCTTCGTCTTGCCTATTTTCATTAAGCGGACATACACCAGATAAGATTTCACAACCAACTCCGTATATCGCAAGCAAAATCCATATTGCTATTGCTAAACCGCAATTATGCTCCCAATATAATGCATACGGAGCAATGCAGAAAATAATACCTGATATGATGCACCAGATGTTGTATATCCACTTCACAGGACTTTGACGTGAGCCAAGGACAGAAAGTGCCATTTCTTTATGAATATAACTCGGATAGAAATGTGCAAGAACCAACGGCAATAGATTATCTATTAAAAGTGTTATAGTCCATATAAAAATCAATATTTTCATTTTAATTCTTCATTCCTACAAATTCTTGTTTATCGTTCTG
>JAFTMP010000147.1 GCA_017452335.1 Clostridia bacterium | reverse complement strand
GACACGTTGGCGACGTTTCCTCCTTTATCCGCGTTGCCATCACAGGAAAGCTCAACTCCCCCGACCTTTACACGGTCATGCAAATCTTAGGAAAAGAACGCTCTCTTGCGCGCATTGCCGCTTATATTGAAAGCCTTTAATATAGAAAGGATCTATGATCATGGAAGAATTAGGAAGCAATTTTATATTTGATATTATTGACGAGGATCTGAAAAACGATCCCAATTTAAAAGTACAGACCCGTTTCCCTCCCGAGCCCAACGGCTATCTGCACATCGGCTCTGCCAAAGCCATTATGATCAACTTTGAGACCGCAAAGAAGTACGGCGGTAAGTTTAATCTGCGCTATGATGACACCAACCCCACCAAGGAAGATGTGGAATATGTCGATTCCATTTTTGAGGATATCAAGTGGCTTATCAGCGAGGAGCCCAACGGTGGCATCTTCTATGGCTCTGACTACTTCCCTCTTTGTTTTGAATACGCTGTAAAGCTGATCAAAGAAGGCAAGGCATACGTTTGCGATCTTTCCAAGGAGGATGTCATCAAGTATCAAGGCACCGACCGCTCCGAGGGCAGTCGTGTTTCGCCCTACAGAGACCGCTCGGTGGAGGAAAACTTAGATCTCTTCTACCGTATGAAGGCGGGCGAATTCCCCGAGGGCTCCCGAACCCTTAGAGCCAAGATCGACCCCAACTCCCCCAACACCTATCTGCGTGACCCCATCATCTACAGAATTAAATTCTGCCATCACCACCGCCAGGGCGACGATTGGTGCATCTATCCCATGTACGACTTCGCGCATCCCATCCAGGATGCCACCGAGGGTATCACCCATTCGCTTTGCTCTCTGGAATTTGAAAACCACCGCCCTCTTTATGACTGGGTGGTTGACAACATCGGCTTTGAAAAGAAGCCCAAGCAGAGAGAATTTGCACGTTTGAACGTGACCTCTACCGTCATGTCCAAGAGATATCTAAGATATCTGGTGGAAAATGGACTGGTTGACGGCTGGGACGATCCCCGTCTGCCTACCATCCACGCTCTGCGCCGCCGCGGCTATACTCCCTCCTCCATTATGGACTTCGTAAAGAAGGCAGGTGTTTCCAAGGCTGAAAACCTGGTAGATATCCGCATGCTGGAAGCGTGTATCCGCGATGAGCTCAACGAACAGGCAGAAAGACGCGTATGCGTGCTGAACCCCATCAAGGTGGTCATCACCAATTTTGAGGACGGCAGAGAGGAAGTTTTCGAGCTTCCCAACCATCCTCAGCACCCCGAAATGGGCACCAGAAGCGTAAAGTTCACCAAAGAGCTGTATATCGATGCCGACGACTTTGCCGCAGTTCCTCCCCCCAAGTTTTTCAGAATGAAGCCCGAGGGAGAGGTAAGACTAATGGGCGCTTACATTGTAAAGTGCAACGAAGTGGTCTATAATGAGGACGGCTCTATAAAAGAGCTGCTCTGCACCGCCGATCTTGAAAGCGGGAACGGAAATCCTGTAGACGGCAGAAAGATCAAGGGCACCATTCATTGGGTATCTGCAAAGTATGCCGAGGACGTAACGGTGAAGCTTTACAACCGTCTGTTCACCCTTGAAAACATGGCAGACGCCGAGACCGACGAAAATGGTCACGCTCTTTACAACAACTACCTCAATCCCGAGTCCCTTGTGACTGTGGAGCATGCAAAAGTAGAACCTACCCTTGCCGACAGCAAGGTTGGCGAGCGCTTCCAGTTTGTTCGTACCGGCTATTTCTGCAAGGACAGCAAATACGAAAACACCTTTAACAGAATCGTTCCCTTGAAGGATTCGTTCAAGGGCTGATGATTGAAAATATACGCAAAACTGCAACTTGCTCTATAAAGTTGCAGTTTTGTCTTTTATAAACCGATATAGGAGGATTAAAAATGAAGAAAATCGTATTCGCACGCTTAATGTCTGTTTTAATACTTATCACCCTCTTGCTTTGCCTGCCAGTTTCTTCTTCTGCAGACGGAGAAATGGCATATAATATCTATTCCGATCCCTTTCTGAGCGACACCAGCGGGAATTTCGAAACCTTCATGATTGATTTCCGAGCCACTAAATCGGCAAATTATACCTATTGGGCACTTGCCAACTTTGCTATGCAGATCACCCCCGAAACCTTAAGCGAATATCAGAGTTTTAAATTGGGCGGCGGCTATGCGGGTCTTCAAAACAGAGGTCCTACGCAAACGAGAGTCGGTATCATGTCCTTTTGGCATTGGGAATACCTTGACAACAATGCAGAATGGGTCGAGCTGAACGCCTCCAGACTCTACCCTGCCGGCGCAGACGATGCCTTTGGCGGAGAAGGAACCGGTATGAAGAGCATCCAGGACTATAACTGGCAGGACAATAGCTGGTATACCATGGTTTTACACAGCTGGCAGGATAGCGAAACAGGCACCACCTTTGCAGGACAGTGGTTCCTTGATCAAGCCACCGGGAAGTGGACCCTTCTGACCTATTATGACACGCATCTTATCAACTCCGCCTTCACCGGCGGTATGAGCCTCTTCCAAGAAAACTACTCCACCAATTCCAAGGATGCCCAAAGAGAATTCAACACCAAGGGCATTTACGTGGTAGATGCCGCAGACGGAGCGTGGAAATCCATCAATTCCGCCTCCATCAGCTACGGTGACGGCGGAGCCGCCAACAAGATCGGTGCCCACGATTTCGGTGCCACCAATGACTATTTCTGGGGCATGGCAGGCGGTGCAGTGGCAGATCAAGATGCCTATAATGCCGCATCCACCACCAGAGCAGCTTTCACCATTTCCCAGCCCGAAACGCCTACACTGGGTACCCTTTCCATCAGTGATCCTGTTTTAAGTGAGGAAGATGGCGAATACACCGTATCCTGGCAGACCTCCGATACCGGTACTCCTCAGCTTTCCTACCTGGTAGAGATTATTGATGAAGCGGGTGAAACGATTCTTTCAAAGCAAGGCACCAGACCCGATGTCAGCGCAGTATCACTGGGCACGCTTACTGCCACTGATTTTCTTTACCGCGTAACCATTACCGATATTTTTGGTCAGCAGACCGTCCGCGAAGGGCAAACCGAGTATTACTATCCTGCAACGGATACAACAGATGATTATCTGCTGACAGAGGCAGGCAAAGAACTCAAGCTCTATGATGTGGATCAAGACGGTTCTATTTCCATTGCTGATGTATCCGCGCTTTTAAACTATCTTTCAACAGGCTGCGGTCACAACAGCGAAAAGCTCCTTGCCGTAAAACCCACCTGTACGGAACCCGGACTGACCGAAGGAAGCTATTGCAGTTCATGTAATAAAATTCTGAAAAACCAAAAGCGTACCCCGGCTCTTGGACACAATGTTGTTACACTGGAAGCAGTTTCTCCCACCTGCACTGAATCGGGACTGACCGAAGGCAGCGGATGCTCGCATTGCGGTGAGGTATATGTAGCGCAAGAAATTATTCCTGCGACAGGACATGACCATGATCCGTATAGCGGAATTTGTCACTGCGGCGATGCGCTGGCTGAAATTCTGACGCTTTCTCCCTACGGTACCGGTTGGGAGAATTGGTCAGATCAAACCCAGCTCTTGATCATGGCTGAACTCCCTCTTGAATCCGGCCTTTCTTACGATTGGCAATTTACCCTAACCGACTCAAAGGGCGTTTCCAAAACAATCACACTGACCCCTTCCTCCTACTATGATTTTGGAACAACT
>JAFTMP010000146.1 GCA_017452335.1 Clostridia bacterium | reverse complement strand
TCTTATGAAACCAACAAAGAGATCGACCCCACGCTGACCAAAGAACGGCTGGACTTTTTTAAAAAGTGCTATACCACCCAGCCCGAAAATCCCTTGGTCTCCCCGCTGTACGGCGATCTTACAAGCATGCCCCCGTCTCTCATTTTTGCGGGAAGCGATGAAATTCTTTTGGACGATGCCCGCATGCTTCACGAAAAACTGCTCTCCTTCGGGTGCAAGAGCCGCTTGTCTGTGGCAAAGGAGCGCTGGCACGTGTATTTACTTTACGGACTTGCGGAGGATCAAAAGGATTTTTCGCAGATCAACCGCTTTCTCAATCAAGTTCTTGCCAATGAAAACAAGCTGCGCTGGATGCCGCTGGACAATGCGGCAAAGATCTATCCTGCCGCGCGCAACCAAAATTGGAGCAACGTGTTCCGTGTTTCTGCCACCCTTAAGGAGCCCATTGACAAGGAAGTGATGAAAACAGCACTGGAGGTGACGGTGCGCCGCTTCCCCTCCATGGCGGTGCGTTTGCGCAAAGGTCTTTTTTGGTATTATTTACAGCAGATCTCCCAAGCCCCCGAAATTTCCGAGGAATTCAGCTATCCCTTGGTGCGCATGTACAAGGAGGAGACGCGAAAATGTGCCTTCCGCGTGATTGTTCATGAGCGCAGAGTGGCAGTGGAGATGTTCCACTCTCTCACCGACGGCAACGGCGCCCTGGTCTTTTTAAAGAGCCTTCTTGCAGAATATCTGGGGCAAAAGCACGGCATTTACATCCCTGCAGGACAGGGGGTGCTTGGAAGATTAGAGGAGCCCACCGAGGAGGAATTTGAAGACAGCTTTTTAAAGCACGCAGGAAGCGTTCCCGCTTCAAGAAAGGAGTCCACAGCCTTTCGTATGTCGGGCACACCGGAAACGGGGGCATTTTTGCACGTGACCTGTTTTCAACTGCCCGTTAAAAGGGTGCTTGAAAAAGCACATGAATACGGGGTGAGCCTAACTACCTTCATCTGCGCCTGCATGATGATGGCACTGCAAAACCTGCAAAAGGAGCAGGTGCCCAACCCCAAGAAGCACGCCCCCATCAAGGTGCTGGTGCCCGTGAATTTGCGCAAAATTTTCGAAAGCAAGACCCTGCGAAATTTCGCCCTGTATGCCATTCCCGAGATCATCCCCAAGCTTGGAGAATACAGCTTTGAGGAGATTTGCGGGGTCATCAAAGCCCGCATGAGCACCGATTTAACAAAGAAGCAGATGAGCATGAAGATCGCCACCAACGTCAACAGCGAAAAAAACAAGATCGCACGAATCATGCCGCTGTTTGTGAAAAACTTCTTCATGAAGGCGGTGTTTAACGCTGTGGGCGAAAAGAAGTCTTGTTTGACCCTTTCCAATTTGGGCGCTGTGAAGGTGCCCGACGCCATGCAGCCCTATCTTGAGCGCTTTGATTTCATTTTGGGCGTGCAGTCCACCGCTCCTTACAACTGCGGTGTGATCTCCTTTGGCGATACGTTGTATATCAATTTCATCCGAAACATCAAGGAATCCTCCCTTGAAAGGCATTTTTACGCAGTCCTGCGGCAATTCGACCTGCCCGTGCAGGTGGAAAGCAACGGACAGCCTTCATAAATAAGAGAAAGGACGGCTTTTATAAGCCAAGGAACATCTATGTACTGTGTGCAATGCGGCGTGAAGCTTTCGGACGGCGAGGAGCGCTGTCCGCTGTGCGCCACCAGAGTATATCATCCCGACATCATCCACTGGGAGGGGGAGGAAAGCCTTTTCCCCAAAGACAAGCGTCCCAAGGCAAAAAGACGCTCCTTTGGTCTGCAGGCACTGTTAACGGCGGCAGTCCTTTTGCCGCTGCTCATTGTGTTGCTGTGCGATCTGCAGATCAACAAAGCCGTCACCTGGTCGGGCTTTGTCATCGGGGCTCTGCTTTTGGGGTATGTGTCCTTGATCCTGCCCTCCTGGTTTAAAAAGCCCCATCCCATCATTTTTACCCCCTGCAGCTTCGGGGCAACGGGGCTTTACCTTTGGTATATCAATTTCGTCACCGACGGGGATTGGTTTTTGTCCTTTGCCCTGCCCATCACCTTTGGCATCGGTGCGATCATGACGGCAGTGGTCACCTTGCTTAGCTGTTTAAAGCGGGGAAAATTCTTTGTGTTCGGCGGGGCTTTTATTGCACTGGGCGCCTTTATGCTGCTCATTGAATTTCTCATGATCTTAACCTTCTCCTCCATTCATTTTGTGGGCTGGTCGCTGTATCCCCTTATCTGCCTTGCGCTGGTCGGCGGCGTGCTGATCTTCCTTGGCTGTAACCGCCCTGCAAGAGAATCCATGTAACGAAAATTCTTCATCTAAAAAGACAAGCGCCGAAAAAGCTCTTTGGGGATTTGACACAAACCCCATTTAGGTGGACCTTGGAGTTGCTGCGCAACTCCGTAAAAAGTTCCCTAAAAACCCTCAAAAACTTTTGAAGAATAGGTGGTTTTAAACCCGGTTTTCTTTTTAAGAGAGGTTTATCGACACGCTCAAACGCCGAGGATACGCTGTTTGCGTATCCTCGGCGCGCTTTTTACTTGGATTTTTCAAGAAGTGCTTCGTAGTCCTTCGCTTGCTCTTCCTTATACTTCAAATGTGCGATCACACCGTCCGGTACCGTCGAAAAATAATCTCTACGGTCAAACAGGCATGTTTCATAATCCACATAGATCCATTCTCCTTGATACCATATCTTGCAGTCATAGTGCTCGGGAAAAATTCGATCAGCTATAGCATTGTGTATCCATTCTATCTTGTCATACATTTCAGAGAAAAGAGCCAGCTCGTCCTTAGTAAACACAGCATAACGAAGCGGCTTTCCGTTGCTCGGATAATAGAAAATTGCCCCCTCTTCGCGGTGCTCGTCAAGAATGGTCAATTCTTGCTCTTCCTTCGATAAGGCATCCTTCTGCGGGTCTGTTAAAAAACAGCCTGTCAGCAAAAGGCACGCAAGAACCGCCGCGACAACAAGACGCGCCGAGGGCTTTTTATAGCGTGCAACTGCCTTGATGCGCGCTTTTACTCCAATTTCCGAAAAGGCAAGCGGGCAAACAAGCATCCTTCTCTTACCCATACTGCAGGAAAGAAGCGCCTTGGCATATTCCCTTTTCTCTTCGCCGCCCAAATTTTTGATGACCCTTTCATCGCACGCCTTTTCAACGTCACGGCAAAAAAGGATGTAGGCAAGCCACACGAAGGGGTCAAACCAATATACCGCCAGCAATAAAAACCCGAGTGCCTTAAACAGATGATCCCCTCTTTTCAAATGCGCCTGCTCGTGACGGATCACGTAAATCTGCTCTTGCTCCGCTAACCCCGAGGGCAGATAGATGCGCGGCTTTAAAAAGCCCAGCACAAAGGGGGTCTTGATGTGATCGCACAAATAAATGTTTTCCCTAAGAGCAACGCTTGCCCGCACCCGCAGGCGTAAAACGATATAGGATACCGCACCGTAAAGGAGGATAGCCACCACGCCTGCAAGCCAAATAACAGAAACTATGGCAAAAAGGATCTGCAGGGGATTGGCGCTTGCCCACGGTTTTGGCGAAAAGGCGGCAATCACATAAGGATCCACCATTCGGTCCACCACCTCAATGCCGCTGTCGATCCGTGGTTCACTCATCAGCGCCATGTCCTCCGGAATCGTTGCCGTGCCGGCGATCATACTGAGGGGGCTTTGGATGGAAAAAGGAAGGAGCAACCGCGCCCCTGCGATCCCCCAAAGCAGGCAATGGATCCATTTGGGTGCCTTTTGAAAGAGGATGCGCAAAAGCAGTACCGCCAGCACTATCTTATTTGCCATAATGCTGACGTTCACAAGCTTTATAAATAGATCTTCCATAGCTTAATCCTTTCCAATTGCATCAATCATCGCCCGAATCTCCTCAAGCTCCTTTTCATCCGGCTTTTTGCGGGACACAAAGGCGGCAATGAAGGCGGGAAGCGATCCCTTGAAGGACTCGTTTACAAACTGCTCGCTCTTCATGGCATAAAAGGAGTCCTTTGGGATCAGCGCACGCACGGTACTCTTTTCGGTGATGAAAATGCCCCGATCGCATAGCTTTTTTAATACGGTGTAGGTGGTGGTCCTTTTCCAGTTCAGCTCCTTTTCGCAAAGTGCCACCAGCTCCTTTGTTAAAAGGGGCTCGTTTGCCCAGATGATCTCGGCAAAGCGCGCCTCCACCAAGCCCAGCTTTAATTCTTCCATATCGTAGCGCCTCCTTGTCTATCGTCAGTAGACTGCATATACAGTCTATCACGAATAGACAGCATTGTCAATAGCTTTTTAAAAAAATTACGCCCGAAGACCAAAGTCCTCGGGCGTGTTTGCTAAAAATCGGTTTATTCAGGCAAGATATCGGAGAACACCAAAAGATTGGCGCTGATCTTCTCTTCCTCGGTCAAGGGCACAAAGATGCCTTCTTCGTAAAGCAGGTCCATGACCATGATCGCCACCGCACTGCCAATAAAGTTTCCCACCTTGTTTTCCACCACCAAATCCTGCATCTGAGGAGGATAGTGCTTGGCTTCCAGCATTGCCTGCTCTAAGGCAAAAGCGGCAAAGCGCTCCTTCAACTGCTCGTCGGGCGCGGGAAGCAGGTCGCAGAATTCCTTCATAGTTCCCTTAAATACCATGGTTTCCACCTTGTTTTCATCGGTAAGATAGCCGCGCTCCCGCAATCT
>JAFTMP010000145.1 GCA_017452335.1 Clostridia bacterium | reverse complement strand
TATCCAGATTTCTCTTGGCTGTACTAGCAGAATCGAGCTGTCTTAGTGACCCTGCCGCGGCATTTCGCGGGTTGGCAAACAACTGCTCGCCGTTTTGCTCCCGCTCCGTATTGAGCGCTTCAAAGGAGGAACGGGGCATAAACACCTCTCCCCGCACTTCCAAATACCCTGTGTAAGGAATACTCATGGGAATACTCTTCACGGTGCGCAGGTTCATGCTCACGTTTTCACCCTCACTGCCATCCCCTCTGGTCGCGCCCAAAATAAAGCGTCCCTCGTTATAGATCAGCGCCACCGACAGGCCGTCGATCTTCTTTTCCACGGTATACCCCCCGCAGGACGCGGTGCGCGCTGTGAAGTCGGCAAGCTCCTCAAAGGAAAAAACGTCGGTCAAGCTCTTAAGCGGCACGGTATGGCGGTGCTTTTCAAACTTTTCAAGCACCCCGCCCCCCACTCTGTAAATGGGCGAGTTGTCATCATGCCACTGGGGATTTGCCGCCTCCAGCTCCTCTAAGCGTCTGTAAAGCCTATCAAACTCCCCATCGGAAATTTCGGGTGCATCATCCATATAATATTTTTTTCTGTGATATTCGATCTGTGCCCGCAGATAGAGCAGTTCTTCCCGTTGGTTCATCCCGCACACCGTCCTTTCCTCTTTAACCGATATATTTTACCACATTTTCATAAAAAAAACAATACCCTTTCTCTTTGTTTTTCCAAACAAAAAGGCCGTGAATACTCACGACCTCAATCTGCGAAAAAAAGCCATTCGGGGCTTTGCCCCAAACCCAATTTAGGGGACTTTTTGTAAAAAGTCCCCTAAAAACCTTCAAAAACTTTTGATGAACGGGTGATTTATAACCCGGTTTTCTTTTAAAGAGGGGTTTATCGACACGCTCAAGACCATGAATGATCACAACCCTTGGGCAAGGATTCTAAACTTATTTCAGCGCGGAAACAGCATCGGTAATGGTCTTTTCGTATGCTTCCTTACCGTACTTGTCTACCTCTGCCTTGTTCTTTTCACCGTGTGTCAAGCAACCTGCACCTGCGATACAGCCGCCCACGCACGCCATGCCTTCGATGAAGTTGGCATCCAGCACGTTCTTGCTCTTCTTCAGCAGTGCGATACGGCACTCTTCAATACCGTCGCACACACAAGCCTTCAAGGGGAAGTCTTCCATTCCCTGCTCCTTGAGCGCCTGTACCACTGCATCAGACAGACCGCCGCTGCGTGCAAAGATTCTGCCGAAGTAAGAAGCGTTGTCCAGCACGTCCTCATCCAGCGTGGACAGATCCATATCCAAGCTGTCAAAGAGTGCTTGCAGCTCTTCGAAGGTGATCACGGCATCCACGAAGGGCTTTGCCGCTTCCTTCTGGAACTCTGCCTTCTTTGCGGTACAAGGACCAACAAAGACTACCTTGCTTCCGGGATCGGATTCCTTGATGTACTTGGCAATTGCCACCATGGGAGAGGGGTTGTGGGAGATATAGGGAACCAGCGTGGGGAAGTTCTGCTCGATGAACTTCACAAACGCAGGACAGCAGGAGCTGGTCAAGAAGCCCTTTTCAGCAAGCTCCTTAGACTCTGCCAGTGCCACCATATCAGCGCCCAGCGCCGCTTCAACAACGGCGTGGAAGCCCATCTTCTTCATACCGCTGATCACCTGACCCAGCTTTGCGTAAGTGAACTGGCTGGAAATAGAGGGCGCCACTACAGCGTAAACCTTGTAGTTCTTGTTGTTATCGCTGTTCTTAATGGCGTCGATCACGCTGAGAATGAAGGACTTATCGGTGATCGCACCGAAGGGGCACTGATATACGCAAGAACCGCAGGAGGTGCACTTCTTGTAGTCAATTGCCGCCGCGTTGTCCTCATTGATGGAGATCGCCTTTACCTTACAAGCGTTCTGGCAGGGACGCTTTCTGTTGATAATTGCAGTGAAGGGACAAACCTTTGCACAAGCACCGCACTCCACGCACTTGGTCTTGTCGATGTGTGCCACGTGGTTGCTGTCAAAGGTGATGGCGCCTCTCTTACAAACGTCCTCGCAACGGTGTGCCAAGCATCCTCTGCAGGAATCGGTTACTTCGTAACCTGCCGCAGGGCACTCATCGCAAGCGATGTCGATAACCTGGATCACATTGGGATCGTCCTTGTCGCCGCCCATTGCAAGCTTTACTCTTTCGCCTAAGATCGCCCGCTCCTTGTATACGCAGCAACGCATAGTGGGCACCTTTCCGGGCACGATGGTCTTGGGAATATCGAGCAGGCTCTCGGTGAGCTTGTCTGCCCATGCCTGTCTTGCAACCTCTCTTAAGACCTTATATTTCAAATGCTGTACTTTTGTATCAAACTTTCTCATTTTTTGACCACGGCTTTTCTTTTAAAAGCCTTCCTTTCTTTGGGGATCGGGGCTGTTTTGCCCGCAAAATCAATGGTGTCAGCCATCAAAAGCCACAAAGTCTCTTTCTTTAGAAATAGCTGACCTTAATGCGCTTGCCCATTTTCTTTAAACAAGCAGACAGTTCCTCTACCAAATTCATTTTGATACTGAAATTGATGGGAAGGTCGGGATTCTGGTGGGCGGGGTTGATCGCCTTGCCCACAAAGAAATTGATGTCTGTAGCCTCTTCAAAGAGCAGGCGGCAAATCATTGATGCACCGTCTCTTTGCATGCTCCAATGCTCGTAACTGCTGTTATCCTCTAAATAATTCTTCGCATAGGAAAGCACCTTATTCACCGTAATAACGCCTTCCGTCACCAGGTCTACCCCTTCTAACTCCGCAATAGGCGGAATATCGGAAACCTCAAAATTCAAGCTTACCCGAATGGGCTTGCCCAAATACTTTGCGGCAATGGAGGAGGTGGTGCCGCCGCAAATGATATGCTTTCCTTCCTTGGAGAAGAAGAGCGACATCATGCGGTCACAGTCACTGCGGTTGGAGGGAGGACCGAAGAGAATGTTCATGGGTTCTCTCTTGCGGATGCGCACCACGCAAGCGGTGGTATCATCCCCCGGCTTTTCGCCATACAGCTTGTTACATTCATCCACAAGGATGGTGGAAAGGGTCTTGGCGGTATACCCTGCCAGCGACACCGTTTCCATAAAGGAAATAATATCCTCTCTCTTCCAGCCGAAATTAAAGGAGGTGCCCAGCCCCGCGTGCGGACAGCCGTCACTCATTAAAATGAAGACGTCATCCTCCTGCAGGCGGATCAAAGACTTTAGGATCTTTTTTCCTTCGATATTCATTTCGGTGGTGGGATAGTCATAGTTTTGTCCGTCGCGAAGCATGATCACCTTGGGGTTATCGTACTGAATGATCTCGGCATCTCTGCTTCCGATCAAATGCACGATGGTAAAGGTGGAATAGGCAACGCCACGCAGCGAACAAATGGGAAGAGTCGCGGCAATGGTGGATACGCAATCCTCAAGCGTTAACCCCTCTGCCATCATGGTTGAAATGATCTTGGAGGTCAGTGTGGAGAGAATACTGGCTTTCACGCCGCTTCCCAATCCATCCGCCAAAACGATTACCGAATCCTCGCCGTTTTCCACGATGTCCACATGGTCGCCGCAAAGCTGTTCCCCGTGGTGATTGATGCTTTTATAGCCGATATCGGCACACAAATCATTCATCGCTGATCGACTCCTTTAATTTGGTCAATGCAATCTTCGTCTCCGCCGCCGTTTCACCAAGCAGTGACGCGATCTCTTGAACGATACGCATCTGCTTGTCAACCACCTTATCGGCGATCTCCACAGTCTGACGGCTGATATTTTCTTTCTTTTCACGCTCGTTTTGTTCATCGGTAATATCACGCATAATTCCAATGAGAAGGTGTGAATCCTTATCATACACAACCGACTGTTCGATATAACGCTTATATTCAGCAAGATATACTTTCTTGTTTCTGATAT
>JAFTMP010000144.1 GCA_017452335.1 Clostridia bacterium | reverse complement strand
TTTAAGCCTACAACGCAGGGACTGCCGCTGCCGTATTTTTTAAAAATACGGTACCGGCAGTCTGAAATCTCAAAATCAAAATTCAATTGTTGGCGTCTGAATTATAATTATTGGCTGTTTGCCCATTCTTTAAACGCACGATGCCTTAACGCACGTCGATATTCTTGGATGCCAGATATTTTCTGACCATCATTGCCACCTTAAAGGTGATGGCGTGCTCAAATTCTCTTAGATCCAAGCCCGTGAGCTTACGGATCTTTTCAAGACGGTAAACCAGAGTATTTCTGTGAACGAACAGCTTTCTGGAGGTTTCCGAAACGTTCAAGTTGTTGTCAAAGAAGCACTGAATGGTAGAAAGCGTTTCTCGATCCAAGCTCTCAATAGAGCCTCTCTTGAAGACCTCCGACAAAAACATCTCGCAAAGAGTGGTGGGCAGCTGATAAATCAGTCGTCCAATACCCAAATTTTCATAGCTGTTGACGTTCTTCTCGTTATCGAAGATCTTTCCGACCTCCAGCGCCACCTGCGCCTCCTTATAGGAACGGGCAAGATCCTTGATGTTGTCTACCGCCGTACCGATACCCACCGAAACCTGGGTGAAGAACTCCGCTTCCAGGGTATCTGCCATGGAACGGGCGATCTGCTCCAATTCCCGCGCCTCGGTTGCCATGCTTACTTCCTTCACCAGCACCACGTCCTGCTCGCCCACGCTGATCAGGTTGTCCTTGGTCTTGTCGGGGAAGAGAGACATGACCATGTCAAAGGGCACCGCCTCGCCTCTGTTTTGAAATTTAAAGAGGAACACTGCTCTTTCCGCATCGGGGGCAAAGCGCAGCTCCTTGCTCTTGATATAAATATCGCTGGGCAGGATGTTATCCAAAATGATATTCTTGATCAGCGAATTGCGGTCGTACTTTTCATCGTACAACCCCTTCATGTTATTTAAGGAAACGGAAATGACCGCCACCAGCTTTGCGGCAATCTCATCCTCACCGTAGGCAAAAACCGTATACTCCGCGCGCGCACCGCCGCCCAGAGCCCGATAGGTGTAGCCATCCCGCACCACGCAATCGGTGGAATAGGAAAGCTCCTCCCGCACACCGGAACGCACCTCGCCGATCTTTACCAGCTCACTGCAGGCAACGACCACGTTGTTTTCGTCCAGCACGCCGATCACACGGTCAACCACATCCTTCATCTGATAAATAAGCCCTTGGAAAAGTCTGTTCGACATACTCGATCCCCGTACCTTTCTTAGTTTTGCCAAAAACGAAACTCTGTTGTTCTTTGGCAAATGTGCACATGTCAGACAAAAAAACCTCCCGATTTTCTTGTCATATCCTCTACATTGTACATTGTTTTTTAAGATTTTTCAATAGTATTTCTTAAGATTTTCCAAAAAAACGCCGTTTTTTTTGAATATTTCCCAATGAATTGCTATAATTTGGAAAATTTCGTACCGTACAAGCGCTTCTTTTTACAGCTCGTATTGGTAGCTCAGCGCCGAAAGCACGAAAAGGGGTGCCGTTTCACAGCGCAAAATCCTCTTGCCTAACCCCACAGAAACGATCCCCTGCTCTGAAGCCAAAAGCACTTCCTTTTCATCAAACCCTCCTTCACTGCCCACGAAAAAGCTCACGCTCTCGGGGTGGGGGGATTGCTCAAGAAGGGCGGGCAGCGAAAGACCGTCCTCCCGCTCATAGCAGATAAAGGACACACTTCCCTGCTTTTTTTGCGCCGCGCAGTGCCGCAGTGCTTCCTTGTAGCTCATGGGCTGTTCCACCGTGGGAATCCGCCCTCTGCCGCACTGCTGTGCCGCGCTCACGGCGATCTTTTGCCAGCGCTCTCTTTTCTTTGGCGCGCTTTTTTCATCAAGCTTCACCACCGTGAAGGCAGAGGAAAAGGGGACAATTTCAGAAACCCCCAGCTCCACCGCTTTTTGCACGATCAGCTCCATTTTGTCGCCCTTGGGCAGTGCCATATAAAGGGTCACGGGAAAGGGCATCTCGCTTGCCGCAGGACGCTTTTCAAGGATCTGCGCCCAAACGGTGTCCTCTGAAAAAGAGAGAATTCGGCAGAGATACTCGGTGTTGAAAAAATCGCACACCGTCAGCTCTTCTCCCGCCTTCATGCGCAGGACCCGCCCGATATGGTGGGCATCCGACCCCGTGATCGTGATCTGATCCCCCAGGATCTGTTCTTCCTTTACGAAAAAACGCGGCATTCTTCTCTCTCCCTTCTTTTTCTTGTTGTTTGGCTTTCCTTTACAGCTTCTTAAAGACCAGCGCGCACCAATCCTTTTCGTCGTCTGAATCAATGGGGGTAAGGCCGCCCGCGATCATTGCCGCCTTCACATCCTCGCGTCTGCCTTCAATGATGCCCGAAGCAATCAGCGTGCCGTCCTTTGCCATAAAGGAGCCGATCTCGGGTGCCATGCGGATAAGGATGTCTGCCACGATGTTGGCGCACACCAGCGAAAAGGGGGCTTCTTTTCTGTCAACCCCTGCAAGCAAGTCGGAAACACCGCAGACCACTCTGTCAGCAACGCCGTTTACTTCAAAATTCTCGTTTGCCACGCGCACTGCCACCGGGTCGATGTCGTAAGCGCACACCTTGTCCGCTCCCATCTTGGCACCTGCCACGGCAAGAATGCCCGAGCCTGTGCCCACGTCTAACATCTTACATCCGGGAATCAGATATTTTTCCAGCATGCTCATGCAAAGACGGGTGGTTTCGTGTGTACCCGTGCCAAACGCCATACCGGGATCCATGATCACCACGATATCCCCTTCCCTGATTTCGGTTTCCTCCCAAGGAGGAAGCACCACCAGATGCTCCCCGATGCGCAGGGGCTTATAAAACTGCTTCCACTGGTTTGCCCAGTCCTCTTCATCAATGCCCACCTTTTCAATAAGGCAGGACAGTCCGTTTGCAAAGAGCCGCTCCTCAAGGAAGGAAAGCACCTCATCAAGGTCTCTCTCCTCGGGCACATAGATGCTCACTGCCGCCAGGTCTCTGTTGCTGTTTAAGATCTTCTCGTCGATGAGCTCGCCGTAGACCGTCATTAAATTTTCTTCGATATCGCTGTAGTCCTCGATCATCAGACCGGGATCCACCATGCTCATCACCGCGCTGACGGTGTCCAGCTCCTTCACGGTGCAGTGCACCCGTACCTGTGTCCAATTCATTGTAGTTCTCCTTTTTGAAGGTTTAAATTAGTGCAAGGGGATAAATGCAGTTAAAGTGCGGAGTGCGGAGTGCGGAATGCGGAGTTTCGGTAGGTTTTCGCCCGAAGGCGAAAACCGAATGAATTAGATTCAATCATAAAAGCACGCAAACCTGTTTTGGAGTCAGAGTTTTTAACGCAGTCGCGCTGTTTTTAATCAGCTCCACTAACAAGACTGCACCCTTTCAGTGAAGAATTTTCTTCGCTTGCGAAGAAAATTCAACCACAACTCCGCCAGAGTTCAAAATCCTCGATTTTGAACTCGACCGCACTCCGCACTCCGCACTTTTT
>JAFTMP010000001.1 GCA_017452335.1 Clostridia bacterium | reverse complement strand
AACTCATCGACCACATAATCGTACATGGTACCGGTTCCCGAAATTGTCAGCATCCCATCCTCGCTCAGCGACCAAGTTAACTTATCTCCACACTTATTTCCAATCTCCTCTTCTCCTTCATAGGTCCAAATGAGATCTCCGCCAAAGTCAGCAGTGGTGAATTCCAAAGTATATGTGCCGTTTTCCGCAGGATAGTAACAGGTAGCAACTACTCCTACAAACGCCTGCGCATCAATAGCAGGAACATCCCCCGTAAAATCCACTCGCGATAAACCACTGCAACCACCAAAAGCGCTTGCTTCGATCTGTGTTACAGAAGCTGGAATCGTGATCTCTTCAAACGCAGTACATCCAGAAAAAACACCCGTGCTAAGCACCTGCAAATTATCGGAAAGCTTTATCTCCCGAACGCTTGTACAGTTTTGGAATGCATATTGATCTACCAATACAGTACTGTTTGGAAGTCGAATTTGAGAAAGCGCCGTACCACTGTACGCATAACTTCCAATCGTCTCTACACTGCTTGGAATGCGGACATCGGACCAAGCTGAAAGATTGTAAAATGCATACGAACCGATCGTTTTTACACTATCGGGCACTGTCATTTCCGTAAGAGCTGAAAGCCCATAAAAAGCATTTTTTCCAATCGTCTGCACCCCCGAAGGAAGATCCACACGCTGTAGCTCAGAACATCCATAAAACAGTCGGTCGGAAATCGTTAGAAGTCGGTCTGAAAGACTTGATGATTCTAAAGCATCACATCCTTCAAAAGCGCCTGCTCCTAACTCCGTCACACTATCCGGAAGGGATACTTCCGAAAGAGCATCACACTCTGCAAAAGCGTTCATTCCAACTTGTGTCACAGTAGAAGGAATTGTTATGCTTTTTAAGTTTTTGCAGTACGCAAAAGCAGAATTTCCGATAGATGTAATATGATCGGGAATCACGTACTGTTCAAAATTACATCCATAAAACAAAGCATCATTCAGCGTGGTCACAGCTTGCGGAATAGTAACCGGCTCCAAGGAAGTACAACCGGAAAACACCGCCGCATCAATTGATGAAACACTTTCCGGAATATCTAGTTCTTTCAAATTTGAACAGTCACTGAATGCACCTGCTGAAATACTTTGCAAACTTGAGGGCAACTGAACTTGGTTTAAATTTTCACAAGCAGCAAAAGAATATTTACCAATAGTTAAAACCCCCTCCGAAATTGTCAAATCAGTAATGAGCGAATAATCATAAAATGCAAACTCACCAATACGACTTACATCCTCCGGAATAATTAATTCACCTTCAACAGCTTTTCCTCCCGCATACAGAGTCACAGCATAGTCTATCCACATACCGTTTTCATAGACCGATCTGGTAGATGCCGGATTTTCTCCATAATAGAAATCTATTCCGCACCATGCCGTTAGACTATCCACATACACGCTTCGCAGAGCATCGCAACCAAAAAACGCCCATTGATCCACAGTCTTTAGCCCCGTTCCAACTGTAACCGAAGATAAATTTCTGCACTCCATAAACGCTTGATACCCAATAGAAGAAACGTCATCTCCCAAAATCACTTCAACCAAATTGTCGCAATCATAAAAGGAACACTTACTCACGCTTGTTACGCCGTCTTCAAAGATGACTTTTTTTATATATGGCCTACGCTCAGCCCAAGGCATCGTCGCGCCTGTGCTAGAGTATGTATATTCCTCCATTTCCCCTGTGCCTGAAACAGTAAGCGTTCCCTCGTCATCCAATGTCCACATTAAGTTTTCACCGCAAGTGCCACTGGCTATGATTTGAGACGCCAATGCCGTTACGGGAAACATCCCCAACAGCAATGCAAAACAAAGAATCCACGCTACTGTTCTCATAGAAACTCTCATTGTAAATACCACCTTTACTATAAATTTTTGTGTAGGGCAATTCTACCTTCCACAAAAAGTATTTATTAAAGCTGTCCCGAAACGGCAAGATAGACCATAAAGCCCACGATGGCAAGGGCGGTGACCACCGTGCCCACGCAGGCAAGGATGAGCGTTTTTTTCCGATCTTCCTTGATCTTTTCAAGCTCCTCGATCTGTCTTTGGCGCTTGATCTCGGCACGCTGCTCGTCGCTGAGGCTCTCGTCAAGATCCTCCTGCTCAAGCTCCTCCACGTCCTCGATATCCTCGATATTCTCTACGAATTCGTAGTCCTCGGGAAGCTCGCCCTCCTCGTCCTGCTCGTCTTGCAGGTCGGACTCCCCCTCCGTGATCGAAAGCTCTTCGCCGCTTTCAGCCAGTTCCTTGCGGCGCTTCAGCTCCTCCACCATCATAAAGGCGGCGTAATCCGAAATGCTGTCCCGCTCCTCGGTGAGCACTCGTTTAATGTCCTCCTCACTCATGGACATAATGACCATTCTGCTGTAGCTTGCCATACTTCCTCCCTTGTGCCCCGCACACCTTATTTCTGCTCAAAGAAGCGGATCTCTCCGATATTTTCAGCGTACGCAAAGCCGCTAAAGCCACTCTTTTCCAGGTTTGAAAGGAGCTTGCCCACCTTTTTGGGCTTCAGATACAGAGCGCAATCGTACTCCTCTCTCAGCCCTTCCGCCGCCTCGTAGGCATCGGCAAAGGAGCCCTCGTAGATGATCGCCAGCTTCTTTTTGCCGCCGAGAGAAACGCTCATACCCTGCTCTTGCAAAATTCCGAAGATGCGCTCAAAGCCGATGGAGAAGCCCACGGCAGGCACCTGCTCGCCGATAAACTTGCCCACCAGATTGTCGTATCTGCCGCCGCCCGCGATGGCACCGGGGTAACCGGGCAATGCCACCTCGAAAACGGTACCGGTATAGTAGCCCTGTCCGCGGATCAGGGTCAGGTCAAAGACCACGTTATATCTGTCCTTTGCAAGGTACAGACTGTTTTCAAGGATGCCCTGCAGTCTTACGCCCGCCTCACACTCTTCACCGATAAAGTCAAGGGCTCTTTTAAGGGTCACCTGCTCCTCAAAGAGGGTCAGCAGCTTGGCAGCAGAGTCTTCGTTGCATCCCTTTTCAAGAAGCTCCTTTTTCACGCCCTCTGCCCCGATCTTATCAAGCTTGTCAAGGCTGATGCAGACGCTGTCAAATTTCTCTTCCTCAAAGCCGCAAACGGTGAGCACTGCGCGCAACACCCTTCTGTCGTTGACCTTTACGGTAAAGCCCTCAAAGCCCACCTTTAAAAGGGCTTTGGCGGTGGTGGCGATCAGCTCGATCTCGCAGTCGCTTCCGCTGTCGCCCAGCACGTCGATGTCGCACTGCACGAATTCGCGAAGTCTGCCCTTCTGGGGTCTTTCGGCTCTGTAGACCCTGTCTGTCTGGATGCACTTGAAGGGGGTGGGCAGATGGGCGCGGTTTGCCGCATAGTAACGGCAAAGAGGCAGGGTCAGGTCGTAGCGCAGACCCATATCCGCCAGATTCTTGTAGTCGCCCTTTTCCAGCGCGCTTTCAAGCTTTTCCCCTCTCTTCATCACCTTGAAGATCAGGTTTAAGTTTTCGCCTCCCTCGCTCTTGTCAAGGTTTTCGATATCCTCTAAAATGGGAGTGGTGATGCGGTTGTAGCCTGCGGCTCTGTACACCGACAGGATGGTCTCCTGCAAACGGTCACGTAAAGCCGTTTGCTCGGGCAAATAATCGTTTGTGCCCTTAACGGGATTGATCTTCATATTTCTTCTTCCTTTCTGTCATAAGGTCGTTTTCTGTTTTAAAGCAGTTTTTCAAGGCGGCGGATATCCACCTGCTCGGTGCGCTCGATACCGTATTTTTCAAGCAACTCAAGGGCTCTTTTGATCGTCGGCGCATCGTACACGTCCTGAGGACGGTGGGCGTCGCACCCCACGATCATCTTTCCGCCGTGCTTGGAAACCAAGGCAAGAAAGTCTTCTCTTGGGTAGTGGCGTCCCTCTCTCAACCCCAGAATGTTCATTTCAAGGGGGAGGTCCTCCTTCACGATGCCCTCCACAAGACGGTCCATCTCGCTGATAAACAGTCGGTAGTCGCCCGTGAAATTCAGGATATCGGGGTGGGCAATATAGGAATAAAAGCCGCTCCTTGCCCCCTCAAGCACCGAGTCCACGTACAAATGCAGCCGCTCCTCATCGTCGTCCGCTCTGCCCGAATAGCGCTTTGAGGGCTCCTTGCCCGCATAGTGCTGACCGAGGATCAGGTATTCCACGCCGCTGCCTCTGATCAGCGCCTTATAGTCCTCGAACACATCGGGGTAGTATTCCGCCTCAAGACCGATGTGGATCTCGATCTCCCCTTCATATTCCTTCTTCAGCGCCTGAAGCACGCTGACGTAAGAGGAAAGCTCCTGCGGACGCATTCTGAAGGACGAATAGTAGTCGCCCTGAAAGATATAAGGGCTGTGGTCGGCAAAGCCGAGGACCTTCAGCCCTGCGGCGATCGCCTGCTGTACGTATTCCCGCTCACTGCCCGCGGCGTGGTTGCAACGGACGGTATGGGTGTGGTAATTTGCACGGATGAGAGGCTCTTTTGCCATATATTCCGCCTTCTTTCCTTGATTTTGCCTTTAATTTGCTCTGTTTTTTGCTTTACGTGCCTGTCTTTTCTGCAAAACGCTCTGGGTGGTGTTGCGCCAGATCTGCCACAGAACCGACATCACGACGATGCCCGCCGAAATGCCAAGGCAGACGCATAGGGTGTCAATACCCTTTTGTGCCGCAATATCTCTGTCGCCCTGCACCAAAAACGCCATGGTGTAATAAAGAGATCCTCCCGGTACCATAGGAATAAGCCCCGGGATCAGATAGACGGTGGCAGGCGTTTTCAATACTCTTGCCATGACCTCGGAATAGAGGGTGCAAGCCGCACCACCCGCAAAGCTGGCAAGGAAAAGCCAGCCGAAATTCATCGCGGGCGCCAGATCCTCCACCAGCATATAGGCAGAAGTGCAGATCATCCCCGCAAGGGTGGCAAAGAACAGTCTTTTTGGATGCACGCCGAAGAGCACCGAGAAGCCGATGGCACCAATGCCTCCGTATAAGATCATCAGCAGGGGCTGGGTATCTCCCTGGAAGGTGGAATTGTTGCCCTCAAAAAACAGCAGTACGCTGGTAAAGCCCGTGGCAATGGCGGCGGCGATCAGCACACACTGCAGCATCTTCACCGCACCCGACACCAACTCACCGCAAAGCAGGTCTCTGACCGCATTGCCGAGAGCAAGCCCCGGGATGAGGAGCATAATGATACTGATATTGATGGTAGACAGATGCACCGTGATATAATCGGCGCAAAGGGAGGTGGCAAGCCAGCTGAGGAAGCTTGCAACCGCCGAGACGAAGACGGTATAAACGATCTGATTGATGTATTTGGGACGGTTGAAATCCAAGAGGCAGACGATCAGTCCGATCAGTCCGCAAATCAGAACGTCCCACAGATTACCGCCGAAAAAGAGGGAGAAGCCTACCGTGCCGATGAAGCCCCCCACGTAGCGAAGCCAGGTGGGATAGGTCTGCTTTCTGTTGATGCTGGCAATCTGC
>JAFTMP010000143.1 GCA_017452335.1 Clostridia bacterium | reverse complement strand
TTGTAGCCGGTGGAAATAATGGAATCATTTTTCACGATGATGGCGCCAAAGCAGCGTCTAAGGCACGTGCCTCTCTCTGCCACGGTCTGTGCGATGTCAAGATAATAATTTATTTTGCTGACTCGTTCCATAAAAACCCCTTTTTGGTATAATAATATAACAGATGAAAGTGATGAGTTGTTTGAAGTGCGGAATGAGGTACTGTAAGTGCGGAGTGCGGTTTTGAACTACACCGCACTCATTTACACTCATACCAGCTCTCGCCGATATTCAGCTCCACCGTCAGCGGCACGCGCAGGACGGCGGCGTTTTCCATTTCTCTTTTCAAAATTTCAGCGGCACGGGGCGCATCAGCGCGGTCCGCCTCCACGATCAGCTCGTCGTGGACCTGCAAAATGAGGCGGGCGTTGAGCCCCTCGCTTTTCAGTGCCCGATCCACTCTGACCATGGCAATCTTAATGATATCGGCGGCAGACCCTTGGATGGGGCTGTTCATGGCAACGCGCTCGCCGAATTTTTTAAGCATCCCCTTGCCCGACGTCAGCTCGGGAATGGCGCGCTTTCTGCCAAACATGGTGGTTACAAAGCCTTGCTCCTTTGCCAGCGCGACAGTCCGTTCCAAATAGCTCTTAATGCCCGGATAGGTGGCAAAATAGCCCTTGATATACTCGTCTGCCTCCTTGCGGCTGACCTTGATATCATCGGCAAGGGAGAAGGCGGAAATGCCGTATACAATGCCGAAGTTCACTGCCTTTGCCTTTTTGCGCTCTTCGGATGTGACGTGCTCCACGGGCACGCCGAAAACCTGGGAGGCGGTGACGGTATGGATATCCACACCGCTGTGGAAAGCCTCGATCATGGCTTCATCCTCTGAAACGTGGGCAAGCAGACGCAGCTCGATCTGCGAATAGTCGGCGTCGATGAGCACCTTTCCTTCGTCGGTGATGAAGAAGCGGCGCAGTTCCCTGCCAAGCTCGGTGCGCACGGGGATGTTTTGCAGGTTTGGCTCAATGGAGGATAAACGCCCCGTGGCGGTGACCGTCTGGGTAAAGCAGGTGTGTACCCTGCCGTCCTCTCCCGCAACCTTCAAAAGCCCCACCGTGTAGGTGGAATGAAGCTTTGCAAGCTGGCGGTATTCCAAAATGGCATTGATGATGGGATGATAGGGGCGCAGCTTTTCAAGCACCTCTGCATCGGTGCTGTAGCCGCTTTTGGTTTTCTTGATAACAGGCAGGCTGAGCTTTTCAAAAAGCACAGCAGAGAGCTGTCTTGGAGAATTGATGTTAAATTTCTCCCCTGCCAACTGGTAAACCTGCTCTTCAAGAGAGGAAATGCACCCTTCAAGATAGCGGGAAAAGGCGGAAATGCCCTCTTTGTCCAGCAAAAATCCTGCCCGCTCACAGCCTGCAAGGACCTTTCCAAGAGGCAGCTCGATCTCTTTATAAAGAGTCTCTTCGCCGTTATTTTTTAGTTCCCCGTTGATCCTTTGACACAGCGCCAAGATCAAATGGGGGGCGGGGGCTTTTTCGGTAGTGCTAAGATAACGGAGCATCAGCGCGCCAAAGGAGTAATCACCCTCGATGGAGGAGCGCACGTAGGCGCCCAGCATGGGATCGTCCCACGCTTCAAATTCCTCTATACCAAGGGTATAGAGCTGTGCGTAAACGCTTTTGCAGTCGTAAACGGCGATCTGCCGCTCTTTGCTTTCAAAAAATGCCTTGAGCGTTTCTTTTTCGGGGGATGGTACGCGCAGGCGCAGGTCTTCTTCGGTGCAAACAAGCAGGGCGTCAGGCTCTAAAACTGCCGCCATGCCGCCTGTCAGTGCAAGCACTTCCTCTGCACTTGCCTCTTTATAGGGCTCGTCGCTAAGATACGCAGGCGTGCACGCTTCATCGGCATGCTCTTTTTCCCCTTTTATATTTTGCGCGCTTGGCGCGGTGTTTTCGATATGAGTTGTCTCTTTTGTAACCCCCAGGCGCTTGATGAAGGAGGAAAACTCCAGCTCTGCCAGCAGGTCAAAAAGCGTTTCGCGATGAGATTGTGCATCAAAAGAAAGGGTGATGGGCACTTCCTTGCAAATGCGGGCAAGATCTCTTGATAAATAGGCGCTATCCTTAAAATCGGTGAGCTTTTTGCGCACCCCTGCCTTGATGGCAGGATCGTCCAATTGCTCGTACACACCGTCAAGAGAGCCAAATTTGGCAATCAACGGCAGTGCGGTCTTTTCGCCCACTCCGGGCACGCCGGGAATGTTATCCGATTGGTCGCCCATGAGCGCCTTGGCATCCACGAACTGATCGGGCTTGATGCCGTATTTTTCTTCAAAGCGGGCGCTGTCGTAAAGGGTGGTCTCGCCTTTGCTGACCAGCAACACCCCTGTGTGCTCGTTAATGAGCTGCAGACTGTCCCGATCGCCCGTTAAAATATAGCAAAAGGCGTCCTCTTCCCCTGCCCTTTTTGAGATGGTGCCCAAAATATCGTCGGCTTCATAGCCCTCAAGGCTGAGCACCTCATATCCAAGAGCACGAAGCACCTCCTTTGCAGGCTCCATTTGTGCCCGCAGCTCCTCGTCCATGCCCCTTCTGCCCGCCTTGTAGTCATCGTACATCTTGTGGCGGAAGGTGGGCGCGTGCAGGTCAAATGCCACCTGCACGCAGGTGGGCTTTACACGCTCCGCTTGGGAGAGAATGATGTTGAGCATGCCGTATATGGCTTCGGTGCGCTGACCCTTGCGGTTGGTCAAGGGGCGCACGCCAAAATACGCTCTGTTGATGATGCTGTTTCCGTCAACTGCCAGGATCGTTTTCATAATTGAACCGTGCTTTCTTTTGTGCATTCTTGGGAGGCTTTAAGGGCTCTGCCCTTAAAAATCCCGCTCGGGGTTCTACCCCGAGACCCTGCTCAAGGGCGTTGCCCTTGAGAATCCCACAAAGAAACTTTTTGAAAAAAGTTTCCTTGACCTTCAAAAACTTCGAATGCGCCAAACTATCGTTTGGCGGGGAATTGGGGAGAAATAGAGAGTTTGCGGCAAAAGTATTTTTGCCGCCGTCAGAAGTTTTTTGAAATCCAAAAACTTTTTTTCAAAAAAGTTTTTGGCAGATTCGGGAGGCAGAGCCTTTGGTGGGGTTTGGGGCAACGCCCCGAAATACTCCCCGTCTGCCCTTATGCGGCTTGCGGGCTTTCCACAGGCTCCTCGCCGGCACTTTCCTCGTTATCCTCAGTGGGCTCTGTGCTCACATCGGGGCTGGGGGTAGGGTCGGGCGAGGGAGTAGGCTCGGGGGTGGGCTCTTCCGATTCAAAGCCCGAGAGCAGGTCATCCACCTCGGAGGAGGGGATCTTTTCGGCATCGTCCTTGACGATATTGCCGTTTTTAAAGGTGCCTTTATACGCACCGCCCTCGGCAAAGCGGATCACGCCCTGCCCGTGGGGCTTGTTGTTTTCAAATTCACCGATATACACGTCTCCCGACGCATAGAAATAATAGCCGAAGCCCGCGCGCACATCGCCCTCGTAGCCGCCGTAATAGCGGTCGGTGCCCTCCTCGGTGGGAATGAGCACCTGCGCCTGCTTGTCGCTTCGCTGATCGTTTACAAAATTGCCCTTGTAAACGGTGCCGTCTGCGGCGGTAAATTCTCCGTAGCCGTTGCGCTTGTCCAAGGAAAAGGAGCCTTCATAGCGGGCAAGCTCATTGCCCTCTTCATCCACCCAGACGTAGGTCCCTTCCCCGCTCTTTTTGCCGCCTGAGAAGGTGCCCTCGTAGCTATCGCCCGAGGCGTACTTGAACACGCCCTTGCCGTGCAGACGGTCAGCGTAAAATTCGCCCTCGTACACATCGCCCGAG
>JAFTMP010000142.1 GCA_017452335.1 Clostridia bacterium | reverse complement strand
GAGCAATTCCTGCTCTTCCTCCCTTTCTTCATCGAAAATATCGGGAGAAAGCTTTGAAACTGCCAATTTTGCAGGCAGGGACACGGCATCCTCATAAGGATATACGAAGGAAAGACGCTCTTTATAGCGTGCAAGCAGCTCCTGCTCATGATCGGACAGCACTCTTTGCGCGCCCGTCTGCTCTTGGGCTTTTTCCTCCAAAGCATCCTGCCGCGCGCTGATCTGCCACGGAAAGGCATCGGTGTGGATCTGACAGCTTCCCCGATCCATCCCCAGCGCACAGGCGATAAAGGAAAGATAAGAGGGCGTGCCCATCAGCTCCGAATGTCCCCGCTTCGTTTCAATACATTCCGACACCTCAAAGAGGGTGAGCAGGTCCTTGCTTGCCGTACCGCTGATATACAGCTCTTCCACAGCGCGGGTCATTGCCACGTAAAGAAGGCGCAGTTCCTCGTTGAGTCCCTTTTCCCGAGCTCTTGTTTCAATGGCATGATAGAGCGCGTTTTTGCTGGAAAGGATGCCCTCCTCCCGCTGTACCAAAGGAAAGCGGGGGCCGAGGGTGCGGTCAAAGGGAATGCTTTTACCGGAAAGTGCCAAGCGGTCCCCGCATCCGTACAGCCAGCATACGGGAAATTCCAGTCCCTTTGAGCCGTGGAAGGTCATCACCTGCACCGCATCTGCAGGGGCATCTGCCTTTTCGCTCTCCACGCCCTTCCCTTTTTGCGAAAGATAGGAGATGTGCGCCAAAAACGCCCCCAATCTTCCCTGGGAATTGGCGCTGAAGGCACTTGCCATATCGTAAAAATACAGCAAATTTCCGCCGATCTGCTCTGCCCGCTCCTCTTCCTCGCCCATGCAAAGAAGGGGCAGGAGGGACAGATCATCATAACGCTTCCACAAAAGCTTTTCCACCGTCAGCTCCATGGAAAGCGCCCTGTATTCCGCCAAAAAGGCGGGCACGCGGCATACCCGCTCTTCCCCCGTGCGCGCGCCGTAGGCACAAACGCTTGCAAAAAGCGAGCCTTTTTTTCCTTCTGCCAAGCGGATCTCGGTAAGCTCTTGCATGGTAAAGCCGAAAATGGGGCTTTTCATGATCGCCGCAAGGGCAATGTCGTCGGTGGGCTTGTCAATGGCTTCAAGAAGGGCGCAAGCCAACAGTATTTCGGGGGCTTCAAAAAAGGAGCTTCCCTTTTCGATTGCCGCCCTCACACCGTGCTTTGCCAGTGCCGAGGCAATGCGCTCGGGCTTTTTGCCTCTGGAGCGCACCAGTATGGCAATATCACAGGGGGCTCTGCCCCCGTCGATCAGCTCTTTGATACAGCGGGCAGTGTATTCCGCCTCCTTATCCTCTGCATCCGATAAAAACTCATTGTTTTTTCCACCGGAAATTAGGCATATATGGGGCAAGAGCGTTTGCGCGCTCTTTTTACCCGCCACCAGATCGTCCTCCTTAAAGTAGGACATATCGGTACAAAGGGATAGCAGCCTTCCGCAGGTGCTGTTTACAAAGCGGAGCACCCCTTCGTTACTGCGGTAGTTTTCCGTTAAAAAGATCTTTCCCTGCACGCCTTCCTCCAAGGCACTGGGAAAACGGTCGCGCATGGAAGAAAAGATATCGGGGCAGGCGCCGCGAAAGCCGTAAATGCTTTGCTTCACATCGCCTACCAAAAAGCGGTTGTTTTCACAAAGGGCTAAGAAAATCTTCTCCTGCAGTCCGTTCACGTCTTGAAATTCATCAATGTAAATCTCATCAAATTCACGGGCGGTCTCCCGCGCCAGCTCTGTTTTTTCGCCCTGCTCGTCATAAAAGAGTTTTTCGGCAAACAGCAAAATATCGGAGAATTCCATAACCCCCATTTTGCGTTTTTTCTCCTGTAGCTGCCCCTCGTATAGGGCAAACAGCCGTGCATACAGCCGCAGGATCTGTGCCGATTCACTAAGAAGTCGGGGAGATTCGGACAGGTCATAATCTACGCGCTGTTTCTTTTTGCTCTCAATGTAGCTCTTGGCATTTTTGCGCAGCAGCTTAAAATATTCGCTTTGCTTAGCCCCCCCTTTTGCCCCCTTAAAGCGGGCAAGCTCATACTCCTGCAAATAGCGGCAGTATTCCTCGGGGTCCTTTAAAAAGAGCGCGCGCAGTCCGATAAGCCCCTCAAGCTCCTTCTTCACGAAGGCATACTGGGCAGTATTTTCTTCATCCCCCTCCAAAAAGGAAAGGTAGCGCTCGTATTCTTCAACGAAAAATGACAGCTCCTCAAGCGTCTTTTCCCCGCACACTCCCCCGCAAAAGCTCTCAAAATACGGCTTTTGGGCATCCTCCTCCACGATCCTTGCGGCATGTTCAAGCAGAGTATACCCACCCGGCTCGCAAAGCGTCTGCTCATAAAAGCGCACCAGCTCCTCGGGAAGCTTGTCATCTGCATAGACCGTGAGCAGTCCGTCGGTAAGCTGTCCCATCAAGGAGGGATCCTCGTCATAAAGCGCCCCCATACAGCGGCGCATGATCCGCTCCTTCATCTCTTCCAGCTCACTGCCGTCTGCCACCCGTACCCCGGGGGAAATATGAAGCTTTTCAAAATTGTTGCGCACCAGCTCCAAGCAAAAGCTGTCGATGGTGGAAATTTTGGCAAGGGGAAGAAGAAGCAACTGCTTTTTTAAATGCTTTACCGTTTTTTCATCCCCGCGCTCAGCGGCGTCCTTTAGCTCTATGCGGATATATTCTCCGATGCGCTTGCGCATTTCTGCCGCCGCCGCCTTTGTAAAGGTCACCACCAGCATGCGCGAAAGAGAGGCGGGAGCTTCTTGATCGGCAAGGCGCGTTACAATGCGCCAGCAAAGGGATTTGGTCTTGCCCGCGCCCGCAGAAGCGGAAACCAACAGCTCCTTGCCCCTTGTATAGATAGCGGCATGCTGTCCTTTATTGGGTGTAAAATCCATAGCGTCCTCCCCTCATTCCTCTTCGTTTTCCTTGTTCTCGGCATTTTTTCTGCAAACGGGACGCATTTTGCAGTATTTGCATCCCACATCCCCCGCAGAAACACCGTCGGGGGTGGCAAGAGCACTTCCTTCCTTGATCTGCCCCGCAATGTCCGATAAGATATCGTCCAGCGTGTCAAGACGGTCATTAAGTGCACTGATGTCGGTCACATAAGGGTCCTTGCCCTTTAAGTCTCCCGCGCCGATCTTGCCCATGGCGTCAAGCACCTCTTGATCGTCGATCAGCCAGCCGCTTCGGGTAATGCCCGCACCAATGGCGCGTCTGATCTCCTCGCCCGTCATCTTTTTTTCAAGAGAAAGCCCGGGATGCCCTGCCAGATAATACTGAATGCCTGCGGGCAAGAGTTGATCATGTTCTCCTGCGCCAAGCTGTGCAAGGAAGCGCTCGTCCCTGCAGTCGCGCAGAGCTCTTAAATAAAGGAGCATTTGCAAATTCAGTCCCCGCTGTACCTTTTCGGGGCGGAAGAGCTCCTTGCCCGTTTTATAGTCCACCACCCGCAGATAAATTTTATCTTCGCTCTTATAAACATCCACACGATCGGCAATTCCGTTAATGACCACCGGATGCTCTCCCTCTGCCCGCACGGGCGCAAGGGTCAGCTTTCCTTCCCCTTCCCGTCCCGCGCCGAACTGCAGCTCGCAAAATGCCGGTTCAAAGGCGCTTTCTTCAAATTCATCCCGCAGGTTTTTGGAAAAGACCACTGCGGCATTCTTCACCCTGCGCATGAGCTGGGCAAAAATGCGGTCCTCGTCCTCTTCCCCGTCAAGCATGCCCTTGGAAAGGTTTTTCACGATATCCGTGACCCGCGCTTCGATCTGCACGTCGGTAAGGCTTCCAAAGGGAATTCCGTCATTTTTGGTTCCCTGTACCAATTCTTCAAACACAGAATGGAACAGCGTGCCGATCTCGTTTGCTCCGGTATATTCTCCCTGCTTTTCCTTCAGCCCCAGCACATAGGAGCAGGTGTAGGAAAAGGGGCAATTGATAAAGGTTTCAAGACGGCTCTTGCTGATCTTCAAGGCATCAGTTCCGTACAGTCTTTCACACTGACGGGGGCTGATGGCATCCGATGCGGCGATCAGCGGTGCATTTTTCAGATTTTCAAAGAGCGTACGGCTCTCTTCTTCAAAATATGCCCGCAATGCCGCGCTCTCCTCATCCGCGCCTTCGCGCACTGCCCTTTCAAGACAGATCGAGCGCCCGTAAAGAAGATCGTGCTCCTCCTCTTTTCTCGCTTTAAAAATGCCGTCAAGCTCCTCAAAAATTTCAGAAGGACGGCAGGTGCTGCCCCTTAAATTCTTTTGATGGCAGGAAATGTAAAGAAAGCCGTAAGGAAGGGTCAAGGCACAATAGGCAAGATACTGCTCATCAAGAACTTGTCTGAACGCATCCTTTGCCAGCTCCACCCCTGCTTGAGAAAGGGCTTCTAAGTCCGCATTTGAAAACAGACCTCCCTGAGAGGGAGCGGCGGGAAAGACCCCTTCGTTCATCCCTGCCACGTAAAGACAGCGCACCCCCGTGGGCTTTAAATTGAAGACATCGGAAACAAGCACCCGATCCTGCCCCGCAGGAAGCGTGCCTATGGTGCGCTCTTGAAGCAGTGTTTCCAGCGCCCAAAGGAATTCCTCCGCCTTCATGGGTGAAGAGGCGTAAACACTGACCAACTGGTCAAGCACCCCGCACAGCTCTCTGAAGGTGACGGCAAAAAGCTGTGCCTCCTGCCCCCGCTCTTGCTCCTGCGCCTGCAGTGCCTGCGCCTTCAACTGCTCCTTTATGCCGATGGCTAAGAGAAATTCATACAGCGCCCTTGCGTAATCGGTTGCGCTTTTGGCGGCGTCAAGCCCTGCAAAAAGGGGCTTGAAGGGCTGTGCAAGCCGCTGTTTTAGCTGATTTAACTGCTGTAGTTTCAGTGCCGTTTGCTCGGTGCGCAGGGCGGTGTGCCCGTCGGGATTCATGGTAAAGGGCGCATCCTTTACCCAGCGCATCCCCTCGATATGCCACAAAACGGCATAATCCTCCAAAAGAAAGCACTCTTGCTCCGCAAGAGGACAGTATCCGCTTTTTAAATATTCCAAAAGCTGTTCAAAGCGGAAGCGCCCCGTATAGAGCCGTAACACCGTCAGCACCGTTTTGGAAGCCCCCCGCTGTGCCAGCTTGACAGGCGCGGCGCTCACATAGGGAATACCGTTTGCATCGAATACCCCTTCAAGCAGTCCCTTATACTGCTCCATATTGCGCACTGCCACCGCGTGGTCCCTGTATCTGCCGCCCGCTTCCTGCACATCCTTTAAAATCCTTGCGGCAATACGCTTACATTCCTCATACGCCGTGGTGCACTGCTCTAAAACGATTTTCTCTGCCTTTCCCGAAAAGGGCGTCGGCACCTCGGTAAACAGTTGCTTTTCCAAATGGCGCAGATCTTCCCCTGTTTTCAAATAGGGCTCTTCCAAAACAACAGGATCGTCCACCACGGGACGGTTGTATTTTCTTGCCAGCTCGCAAAGCTTTTCCTTGCAATAGCGGATCTTTTCAAAAAACGCCCGCTCTTCCTTTACCCGCATGGGCAAAGTGACCGTTAAGGGTGCGCCCTGGGCAAGGACCCGCTCAAGCACCCCAAACTCCCTTGCCGAAAAGGCAGTGGTGGCATCTACAAAAACCTCTTTATCGGCAAAAAAGGGGTGTTGATCCAAGATCGTGCACAGTCTTGTCAGATCCTCCTCGGGATCGTCGTAGCCTTCCTGCAGTAAGCGGTCATAGGTGCGCCCGATGCGCGCATGATCCCGCAGCTTGCTTTTTAATTTGTTGCTTGCCTCAAACTGCGGATCGTCTGCCAGCTCCTCCAGCGTGTGCCAGTCCACACCGCCCCGCTTAAAGCTGATCATGCTTTGATGGATCGCCGCCACCGTATTTTTATCCGACAGCGTCAGCGCCCCAAGCTGCTCTAACTCACCGCGGCATTCCCCAAGGGCTCTGTGCATCATCAAAAGCTGTCCGCCCTTGTCTGCATAATGATAGCAAAGACCGCCGTATTCTCTAAAGACTCTGTTGCACAGGCGCTTAAAGGACAGCACCTCCACATTCATGGTATACTGTCCGCACAGGGCGCAGATCTGCCGTTCCGCACCCAGCGAAAAGCGCTCGGGCACCAGCAAAATGACCTTTGCCCCCGCTCTTTGGCGCGCGGCGATCTGCTCTGCCATATATCTGCTTTTGCCCCCGCCAGGACAGCCGTATATCAAACGAAGCATAAGCCTTCCTTTCCACTTCTTGCGTACATTCCGAATAGTTTTTCCAAAAAAAGAACACAAGATCCCGAAAGCGCGCGCCTTCGGGATCTGTCTTTCATAGACGTTTATACGTCGATCACGTTCATGTAATTGCGTCCGTTCTCGGCAATAAACCGTTTTCTGCCCTCCAGATCGTCTCCCAAGAGCGTTTCAAAAATTGCCATGGTTGCCGCCGCCTCAGAGGGGGTAACCCGAATGAGCCTTCTTGATGCGGGCTTCATGGTGGTCAGCGACATCATCTCCGGATTGTTTTCACCAAGACCCTTGGAGCGCTGCAGTGTATACTTCTTGCCCTCGATCTTTTCCAAGATCTCCGCTTTTTCCTTTTCGCTGTAGGCATAATAGGTCTGATCCTTTACGGTGATCTCGTAAAGGGGAGATTCTGCAATATAGACCTTGCCCATCTCAATAAGCGTGGGCAGAAGTCGATAAAATACCGTCAGGATCAAGGTTCTGATCTGGAAGCCGTCCTCGTCGGCATCGGTACAAATGATGATCTTGCTCCATTTCAGATTGTTGATGTCAAAGGTGGACATATCGCCCTTGACCTTCCCCTCCAGCTCCACGCCGCATCCGATGACCTTGAGCATATTCACGATGACTTCGCTGTTAAAAATGCGCTCGTAATTCGCCTTCATACAGTTGAGCGTCTTTCCGCGCACTGCAAAAATCGCTTGAAACTCCGCATCGCGGCTGAGCTTACAGCTGGACAGCGCCGAGTCGCCCTCTACGATGTACACCTCTCTCACCAGCGGGTCTTTACTGCGGCAGCATACGAACTTGTCCACGCGGTTTGCCACATCCATGGAGGAGCTGAGCTTCTTGCGCACATCCAGCTTGACCTCGTTTGCCTTTTCTCTGGAGCGCTTGTTCACCAGCACCTGTGCCGCGATCTTTTCAGCCTCTCTTGGATTTTCGGTGAAATAAATCTCCAAAACCTGCTTAAACCAAGCGGTCATCGCCTCTGCAATAAAGGTGTTGGTGATGGCTTTTTTGGTCTGGTTGGCATAGGAGGTCTGGGTGGAGAAGCTGTTCACCACCAGCACAAGGCTTTCTGCCACGTCGGTAAAGAGGATCTGCGATTCTCCCTTTTTATATTTGCCCGCGTTCTTAATGTATTTGTTCAGCGCCGAAACGAACGCCGATTTGGTCGCCTTATCGGGAGACCCGCCGTGCTCCAGCCAGCTGGAATTGTGGTAGTATTCCAGCACGTTGACCTTGTTTGAAAGACAGAAGGACAACTCCATCTTCAGCTTATAGTCGTCCATATCGGCGCGGTCTCTGCCCGAGGTTTCGGTCTTGAAAAAGACAGGATCGGTCAGCTCCGTTGCACTGCACAGCTCCTTCACGCGGTCAACGATGCCGTTTTCATAATAAAATTCTTGGCTTTCAAATTTTCCGGGCGTCGTCTCACTCTTCAGCACAAAGCGCACCCCGCTGTTGACCACAGCCTGGCGCTTGAGCATATCCTCAAAATAGTCCTTGGGAATGGCAATATCGGTAAAGACCTCTAAGTCGGGAAGCCATTTGATGATGGTACCGTGCTTTTTGTCTCTGGGTGCCAGGGGCTCTTCCTTTAATTTGCCCACGGGCTTTCCCTTTTTAAAATTCATTTCGGAAAGCATGCCGCCGCTATAGGAGCGCACCTGCATATAGGCAGAAGCACACTGGGTGGCACAGGCACCAAGACCATTGAGACCCAGTGCGTAGCCGTAGTTTGCCCCTTCCTTGTTGTTTTCGTATTTTCCTCCGGCGTACAGCTCACAGAAGATCAGATCCCAGTTGTATCTCTTTTCCTTTTCGTTGTAGCCCATGGGCACGCCCCGCCCATCGTCCTCCACTTGTACTGAAAAATCGGCAAAGCGGGTAATGGTGATCACCTTTCCGTAGCCCTCGCGCGCTTCGTCCACGGAGTTGGAAACGATCTCAAAAACGGCGTGCTGACAGCCCTCCAGTCCATCCGAACCAAAGATCACCGCGGGACGCTTGCGCACGCGATCCGCTCCCTTTAATTGGGTAATGCTCTGATTGCCATATTCTTCTTTTACCTGTTCTACGGGTGTCTTCTTTGCCGCCATTTCGTTCTGCCTTTCTTCGTTCTTCCTTCGGTGCCCTTCGCTTTCGGCACCGCAACACATCGTTTATTTTTTATTTTACCCTTTTTTTCATCTCTTGTCAAGCACTTTTCATCAACTGCTCCCATCTTGAAAATTTCAAAAAAAGTGTGAAAAGAAGTCTTGTTTTTCAGCCGCGGCTGTGCTATGATAAAGAAAGCGCCGTGCTCCGTGCAAACAAGCAAGACACCCACAACGCATGGCAAAAGGAGAAGCGATGGATCTTCAAGCTTTTTTTAAAAATGAGGGCATTCCTCTTTATACTGCCCTGCCCTTTGAGGTCTGCAAGGTCATCAACCCGCGGTTGCTTGAGCGAACGCTGCCCGATGCACGCTCGGTGCTGCTTTTTATTCTCCCTTATTACACAGGAAGGGACGAGGGAAATCTCTCCCTTTACGCCCGCTCCAAGGACTACCATCTCTATGCTAAGGAGCTGTGGGGGAAGCTGAGCGCTCTGCTATCGGAGGCTTTTCCCGAACACCATTTTTGTTCCTTTGTCGACCACTCACCCATCAACGAGGTACACGCCTGCGGGCTGGGCGGGCTGGGAGTCATTGGAGATAACGGGCTTTTGATTACCAAGGACTACGGCTCCTTTATCTTTCTTGGCGAGGTGCTCAGCGATTTAGAATACACTGCCTTCGGGCTTCCCGAGCCTGCTTTGCACATTGAGGGGTGCTTGCACTGCGGAAAATGCAGACAGGCCTGCCCCTGCCATTTTGAAGACTGCGCCTCGGGCATCAGCCAAAAAAAGGGAACGCTTACCCCCGAAGAGCAAGAGCTGTTCTTCAAAACAGACTTGATCTGGGGATGCGATCACTGCCAGCTGGTCTGCCCGTTAAATAAAAACGCACAAAAGACAGCCATTCCCTTCTTTTATGAAGAGCGCATCAACACGCTCACCGCGGAAGGGCTTGACGCAATGAGCAAGGAAGAATTTGAAAAACGGGCGTTTGCCTGGCGCGGACGTGCAGTTCCACAGCGTAATCTTGCCCTGTGGGCAGAGCGCGCAGAACGCAACGCCCCGACCATCAACCCGGAAAAGGAAACAACATCATGACCGATCACGCAAAGCTTGCAGAAGAAAAGTTTTTAAAGGGATACACCTGCGCCCAAGCGGTGCTCTGTGCATTTGAGGATCTGACAGGGCTTGACGAGCAGACCGCGCTTGCGCTGTCTGCCTCCTTTGGGGGCGGCATGGGCAGGATGCGCCTTGTGTGCGGGGCGCTGAGCGGCGCCTTTATGGTCTTGGGTCTGCTTTACGGCGACTATCAGCCCGGCGATACCGCCGGCAAGGCGGCGCACTACGAAAGAGTGCGCGTTATCGGAAAAGAGTTTGAAAAAAGAAATTCTTCCATGATCTGTGCGGAAATTTTAAAAAATTCCTCTATTGCTCCCAACGCGGGCGGCGCGCCCGAGGAACGCACCGACGAATATTATAAAAAGAGAAGGGGCTGCATTGACAGCATCGCCTTTGCCGCCGCCATTCTTGACGACTATATCGAGCATCATCCTCTGCCCGAGAAAAACGGAGGGCTTCTATGATCATCAAAGGAATTCAAAAGCTGTCCATGGTGGACTATCCGGGGCTCATTTGCACAACGCTTTTTACGCCGGGCTGTAATATGCGCTGTCCCTTCTGCCACAATTCCTCGCTGGCGCTGGGCGCGCAAGACGATTCCTTTATCGACCTGGATGAGCTGTTCGTCTTTTTGGAAAGCAGAAAAAAGAAGGTGGATGCCGTCTGCTTAACGGGCGGTGAGCCGCTGCTGCAAAGCGGAGTGGCAGAGTTTCTCTTAGAAGTGAAAAAAATGGGCTTTAAAACAAAGCTGGATACCAACGGAACCCGTCCCACCGCTCTTGCCAAGGTCCTTGAAGCAGGGGGCGTAGACTACGTGGCAATGGACCTCAAAAACGGTCCCGAGGAATACGCCCGCACCGTAGGGCTTACACAGTTTGATATTGCCCCCATCCTGCAAAGCATTGACCTGCTCTTAAACGGCTCGGTGGACTATGAATTCCGCACCACCGTCAGTGCCACACTGCACACAAAGGAGTCGCTGATGAGGGCAGGAGAGCTGATTCGCGGTGCCAAGCGCTGGTATCTGCAAGCGTTTAAGCCGGGAGAAACGGTGATCGACCAAAGCATCAAGGCTTTTAGCAAAGAAGAGCTCGGCACCCTTTTACCCGCCCTTGAAGGGTTTACGAAGGAGCTTCATTTGCGGGGAATTTGATTAAAATACCAAATTCAGCATAAAGGTAAATTCTCTTACATTTTCACCCCAACCACAATATATTGTGGTTGGGGTGAAAAAATTTATCAAAATATTGTATTCCCCCTCTTGACAAGATACCGATCATCTGTTACAATATCCATGCTGCGAAATTCGGTATAAAGATACCGTAACAAGAGAAGTATAAATTATAACACAACAAAAGAAAACGGAGGATCGCTATGTATCAGGTAATTAAAAGAGACGGAAAAGTAACATCCTTTGATATTTCCAAGATCTCTTCGGCAATTAAAAAAGCCTTTGAAGCACAAAGTAAGGAATACAACGACGATATCATTGATCTGCTCGCCCTGAAGGTTACAGCAGACTATGCCACCAAGGTAAAGGACGGCAAGGTCAGCGTGGAGGACATTCAGGACAGTGTGGAAACAGTGCTGATCAAGGCAGGCTACGACGACGTGGCAAAGGCATATATTCTCTACCGTAAACAGAGAGAAAAGATCAGAAATATGAACTCCACCTACCTTGATTACAAGGCAGTTGTAGACTCCTATGTGAAGGACCTTGACTGGAGAGTAAAGGAAAACTCCACCGTCACCTACTCGGTGGGCGGTCTGATCCTTTCCAACTCCGGCGCCATCACCGCAAACTATTGGCTGTCTGAAATTTACGATGAAGAGATCGCAAACGCACACCGCAACGCAGACATTCATCTGCAAGACTTGGCAATGCTCACAGGATACTGTGCAGGATGGTCGCTCAAGCAGCTCATTAAAGAAGGTCTTGGCGGCGTAACCGACAAGATCACCTCCGCCCCCGCAAAGCATCTTGCCACCCTTTGTAACCAGATGGTCAACTT
>JAFTMP010000141.1 GCA_017452335.1 Clostridia bacterium | reverse complement strand
TCCAAGCCAGTAGTCGGAGATCTCCTCGTTTCCGATCTGCGTGACCTGCAAAAGTGTTCCGTCCTCATGAAGAAGAAAATCGCCCACTTGGAGCGTTCTACCCTCCGGCAGCTCCACCGTGGAAAGATCACTGCTGTAAGCACCGTCACCGTTTCGGTACGTGCCCACCTTGTAAATAGAGACACCATCCTTGCCGTCCTGTCCGTCTTTTCCGTTTTCGCCGTCCTCCCCTCGGTCGCCCTTGTCGCCCTTCAAGTCTGCGGACGAGCTGCCGCTTGCCGAGGTGATCGTCAGCTTGGTGCCCTCCCAGCGGTGCGTTGCCGAAATGCCATCCTTGCCGTTTTCTATCTTCACGTCGTGAAATCCGACGCCGAAAGCAGAGCTGTTTTGTGTGGATTCCTCAAAAGAAACCTGCATATTCATGACATCACCTCACAGTTCAAGCATTTGGCAACACTGACGTGCATGATCCGGGAAACGTAAGCCTCGCCGTCTGTTTTCAGAACTCTTATCTGTATCTGCACATTCACCGACGGCTTAAACAAAAAGGTTTCCTCTTGGGTCAGCTTTAAGCTGATCTGGTTTTCACCGATGGTACATTCAGCGGTATCCTTATGAAAAATCTCTTCGTTGTTTTGCGCATAAATGACCATGACCTCCTTCAGTGCATCTGCGCTGAAAGGAAGATAAAATGTATGTGTGGGTGTTGTTCCCTGTACCATTGTTCCTCCTCTATTTTACAAAAAATCGAACAGTTGCTCTTGCTCTTGGCTCAAAACAAAAACTTTGGCGTTTTTGAATGGTCGGGCAGGATACCGGGCAGGATCTGCAAAGCGGTGCAAACGCGGCACTGTTTGTCAGTACCGCGTTGAATCATACGACGCGAACCATTTGAAAACGCGCAAACCTTTTGTGGAGGAATTAAAACGCGCCAGGTGGAACAAATGTTCTTGTAATAGTATACAGGATTTTTGAAATGCTGTCAAGAATGTGGGGGAAAACTCATACTATGCTGTCAGAAAACCGTACAGAGAAGGAAGAAATTCTTATGCCGACGGGTTTGTTTGCAAAGAAAATTGACAAGCAAGTATTTGTGTGGTATAATAGCGGTGTAAAATCCGATAGGCGAAAGGAAGTGTTTCCATGAAAGGATGGCATAAATTTTTAAGGATCACGGCGGTGTTTTGCGCGTTGCTGTTCCTTTTGGGTCTTTTTGCGGGCTGTGGCGAGGGCGCGGGGGTGACTCCTGCCTGCATTGCCTACAGCGCGGGCGCGGCAGGTGAGCAACCGACACTGAACTGGAATGAGGAGGAGCAGCAGTTGCTTCCGGCAGAGATCGTACGGGCAACGGCACTGCTTGCCGCAGTTAAAAAGGGATATGACAGTGAACTGATGGCGGCGCGGGTGGTATATGACTACAGCGCGGTGTATATGAAGGAGATCGTCTCCTTTTTCGGCACTCCCCAAGCCCTTCTTTCGGAAATGAATGATGTAGCAAAGGAGCTGTCTCTTGAACAGACCTCCTTTGGCAACGTGACGGGTACGGTAGCGACGGAAAAAGCCCTTTATGAGGCACTGGAGCTGGAGCAGGGTGAATTTGTGCCTGCCTATTCCACGGTGGCAGACTTGACGGTGCTGGGCAAGGCGCTTTATGAAAATGAAACTCTGCGCGCCCTTTACGGCACCCAAACCTACCGCTTTGGCGATAGTGGTGGGGGAAAATCAAGAAACGCACCTTTGCTTCGAAAGGGCGCGGATCAGTATTTGGAAAACGCCCTCTTTTATCTCTTCGGCACGGTGACCGACGGCAACAAAAAAATGACCGGCGTTGCCATTGCCGCTGTGGAAGAGGACGGCAAGATCGCATTTTCCGCTGTGGCAGAGCATAGCGGGCTGGAGGACCCCACCCTTTTTGCCGCCGCCGACGGGGGAAACCTTTGCGGACAGGTGCTGGGCAAGAATTATGGGCTCAATTACAATCCCAAGGCAAGCAGTAATGAAAACGCGGGCGACAAGGGCACGGTGCGCATCGGAACCAATCTCTTTTATGTGATCGTGTTTCTTTTCCTGGCAGTGCTCGGGGTGCTTGCCGTGGTGGGCATCACCTTTAGCGTGATCAACACCGTGAAGAGAAACAGAGAAGGGCGCAGAAAATACTGCACCCCCAAGGAACAGCCGAAAAGCGGGGAAGAGGAGGAACAAAAATGACATACGAACAACTAAAAAAAGACCCTGCACTGCAGGTTTACATTACAAAAGCCGACCAATCGCTCAAAGCCCTGGGCTTTACCGAGCACAGCTTTGCCCACGGAGGAAAGGTTTCCGAAACGGCGGCGTATATTTTGGAGTCGCTGGGCTTCTCGGCGCATGACGTGGAGCTGGCGCGCATTGCAGGGTATCTTCACGATATCGGCAATTTGGTCAACCGCAGTGACCACTCGCAAAGCGGTGCGGTAATGGCGTTTACCATCCTGCAGGGAAGTGATATGCCTCCCGAGGATATTGCCACAGTGGTTACAGCCATCGGCAACCACGATGAAGGAACGGGCGTTCCGGTGAACCCCATTGCGGCGGCGCTGATCTTGGCAGACAAATCCGACGTGCGCAGAAGCCGTGTGCGCAACACAGACATCTCCACCTTTGACATTCACGACAGAGTAAACTACTCAGTCGAAGGCGCCGAACTGGCGCTGGAGGGACAGGAGATCCGCCTTATTTTAACGGTCGACACCGCCTTTGGCTCGGTGATGGACTATTTTGAAATTTTCATGGCGCGTATGATCCTCTGCCGCAAGGCGGCAGAAAGTCTGAATTTAAAATTCAGACTGCAGATCAACGGGCAGTTGTTGCTTTGAATATACAAAAAGGGTGTCTCAAACGGTCGTTTGAGACACCCTAAATTTCATTTTTCGGTACATCGGTTGTGTTATTCTTCGTAGCTCTTTTTCAGCTCTGTTTGTTCGCGGACCAGCTTGTCGTAAACCGTTTTGGCATCTGCTCCGGCTGTGTATTCGTCGTAGCATACCTTGGTGATTTCCCACCTTTCGCGGAACCACTCACTTTCAAAATCAGAGATGGCGACAACTCCGTATTGATCCAAGCCGTTTCGCAACTGCAGATCGTAGCAACAGAAGGTGTCAGGGTCCTTTAACAGTGCTTTTTCAAGAGAAATAAAAGCATGATAAAACCATCCTTCCCATTCCTTCGGTTGTGCAGCTACATACTTTAGCATCTGCAACCGTTCCTCGGTATATGCGGCACGCTCTTTCTTGGTCATTGCTTGTGTTTTTTCAAGAAATTCTTGGGCGCTTGTGCCAAAGCTGTCTAAAAGGATCTGTTGATACAGACAGGCGTTAAAGAACTGCTCTTCGGTTTCAAAATCTGCCTTAGTGAGATATGCGGTAAGATAGGTCACCTCGTTGGAGGTTATTCTTTCGGGAATCAAATAATGCTTTAAGGACAGCAGTCTTCCTCTGTTCGCAATGGTTTGTGCCGATTGGTAAAGCGTATCGTAATTTTCAAGAGCAGAGGGATCTTTTTTTGGAGTGTAAAGAGTGGGATACGCTTCTAATTCTTCATTATAGTGCCGATAAAGCTCGTCAAGCGCCGCTTGCTCCGGGTCATAAAACGGATTGCAAGCGCAAAGCACCCCCACAAGAAGGGAAAGCAGGATCAAGACGGAAAGTAATTTTTTCATTGTAGAATCCTCCTTTATTGAATAGTGAAAAGAATATTTTTCAAGAAAGAACTGCTTCTTTGCTTTATATGTCGCTTTTTCTTTTAAAAAGTCAACGCATGTTATAAATTTTTTTGAAAAATTCCATGGAAAACTATAAAAGCACTCCCGCGGGAGTATCCCGCGGGAGTGCAACAATACATTAAAAGAGCTTTGCAAGACCGCCCTCGGAGGTCTCTCTGTATTCGGCGCCAAGGTCCTTTCCTGTTTCGTACATGGTCTTGACCACCATATCAAAGGATATCTTTCTCGTACCCACCCGGAAGTTTGCAAGAGACAGCGCGTTGAGGGCTCTCATTGCCGCAACGGCGTTGCGCTCAATGCAGGGAATCTGAACCAGCCCGCAAACAGGGTCGCAGGTGAGTCCCAAATGGTGCTCCAGCGACACCTCTGCCGCGTATTCGATCTGGTCAATGCCCATTTCGAACAGCTCCGCAAGTCCTGCCGCCGCCATGGAGCAGGCAGTGCCCACCTCAGCCTGGCATCCGCACTCCGCACCGGAAATGGATGCGTTTTGCTTCACGATATTGCCAATGAGCCCCGCAACAGCCAGT
>JAFTMP010000140.1 GCA_017452335.1 Clostridia bacterium | reverse complement strand
TCCAAGCCAGTAGTCGGAGATCTCCTCGTTTCCGATCTGCGTGACCTGCAAAAGTGTTCCGTCCTCATGAAGAAGAAAATCGCCCACTTGGAGCGTTCTACCCTCCGGCAGCTCCACCGTGGAAAGATCACTGCTGTAAGCGCCGTCACCGTTTCGGTACGTGCCCACCTTGTAAATGGAGGCGCCGTCCTTGCCGGCTTCAGCGTTCTTTTCTTCGAGTTTTTTAAACTGCGTATTTGCCTCTTCAATCACGCGGTTTATCTCTGCTAAAGCAGAGCTCTCTTTGTCAGTAATCGGTGCATAAAGCGCCTTCTTGATCTGCTCGGCAGACATACCGGCATCCGACGGATGATCGGGAAGCCCGTAAGCCGACTTGTTGCGGATCTCGTTGATCCGCTCTTCACTGATCTTTTCAATGTATGCCATCAGCGTACCCCCTTGTTTCTTGTGTTATTTCTAAAAAATGCTTTAAACTTATAAATTGCGCAAGCTCCCGCGCCCGAGCGGAAACGGAACTTGATATACGAAAAATCCTTTTCCTTTACCTTCACCGAATAGCTGTTTGTAAAATTGCCCGAAAAAGACAGCTCACCAAAGGAAAGATCATCAAAGGAAAATCCCCCCTGCCCTTTCACGCGGATCATAGACTTCCTGTTGCGTGTCTGAAAGCCAAAGAAAAGATCGGATGTCCCCTGCGCACTCACTGTCATTTTCAAAAGGGTCTTACCCTTCTCGTCACTTCCAAGGTCCAGCACGCCCGAATGCCACTCTGCTTCAATGTCCTGCTCCCCTTCTGCACTGCGATCTGTATATTCTTCGTCAAACACGCAGATCTGCCCCTTGACGGTACCGAAATAAAGCCGCCCGTCCAGCACCGCAAACAAGCAGGCGGGAATGTGGTCAAGGATGAACCATTCATACTGAATGTTTTTTTCAACCGTGTTTTCGGGATAGCACATCAGTCTGCCGTCTGCCACATAGCAGGTACCCGCATCATCGCCCACAGCCAGGTAGTAGCGCCCGTCAAAAACGCCCGCGGCGGCAAGGCTCAGATCATGCGCTCGAAGCGCCGATGCAATATGTCCGCTGCGCTCTCTGGTGTAGCGCTGAGCGGTTGCCACATTATCTGTCAATTCCACTCCGTATACTCCGTTCTTTGACGCAAGAAGCAGATAGCCTTGCAAATTGGCAATTGTCCCGCGCCCGGCGCACACCTCTCCGTGACTGCCCTGCTTCACGGGGAAATAGGCTGTCATTTTGGATAAATTTCCTTCATCGTCATAAATGGTATCGTAGTACCCGCTTTGATAATAAACGGGAACGTCCTCGCTGTCTGCTTCTTTAAAAATGGCAAGGGTATCGTCGTCAATCTTTGCAAAGGCTGTGATATTGCTCTTCTCACTGCCCACAAACACGGTGTTCCGATCGCCAAAATATGTAAAATCATTCATCTCGGAATAGATCTCCAAATTGGACCCTTCCACTGCCAAAAACAGCCTGTCGCCGCTCCCGTCAATGCCGAAGCGCGCTCCGGTAAACACTTTTGAAAGATAGTCCTTTTTATAGGCTTCCGTGGTGTGCTCAAAGGTCACAGTGATGTTATCTCTGCCGGGCATGTAAGGAGTGTAAGCGCCCCAAAGCATGATCTCCCCGGTATCGTATCTCACGGCGCCGTGTAAGATCTCTTCTTCATCCTCATCATCTACAAGATACTGCACATTCCCAATCATCTCGCCGTTGTTATGCAGGACCCGCGTTTTCAATTCGCGGTTCACTTCGCTTTCGTTTTCTGTTGCATCCGGAGAAATATAAAGATATTCAATATACACCGTAACGTCGCTTCCGAGATCAACAGGAGCATCCAGCTTCCAGTAAAAATCCTTTTCGGTTTGTGTAAAATCCCCGTTGCCCACCAGTTTATTGATCCGCTTGGGCGTCAGCATGTTCACATCATCAAGAGTTGCCCGCACGTCATTTTCCACAGTGCTGTCGTTGATATTGATGCTGGTCGTGGGGATATATACCTCCCCGCACTCCCTCACCAAGCGCAGCTCATAGCCGTCGCCCCAGTTTCCGTACGCCATATAAGGTCCCGCGCCCACAATAAACAGACGTCCGTTATTTTGAAATGCACAGCTCTTTCGATCAAGAAGACCCATCACCTCCGCTTTTCCGATAGTAGATGTTCGCGTCACATTTACAAATGTCTCTGCACCGTCCCAGCGGTAAAGCTCGGTACCCGCGTGCACCAGCGTTTCGCTTACCTCTCCATCGTCAAACTGAAAGATCCCGTTGATCCGTGAGCCTTCAATTCGTCCAACCTCCCGCCAGCCGTTTCTCTTCACCAGAGCCCCGTTTTTAGAAAGGAAGTTGCGCATATAAGACCCGCGCCGCTCCCCTACCAATGGGGCAGGTGCACTGAGGTTTACCCCCTTGAAGCCTTCAAAGGATTGCTGTAAAACGCTTTTTGTGTGAATTGTAGTTCGTGCTCTCAATTCATCCACGCTCCCATCCGATGAACCACCGTAGACTGCACCTGCTCGGGCATTTCATTTCTCTTGATCTCTTCCATAGCCGCTTCAAAAAAGTTTCTTGCCTCCCCCGCCTCATCGGGCTCATCGTCTCTGTAAAGATCACCCTTGATAAAACAGGGAATGTGGCAGGCAATATCATCGGGC